>JAOZQB010000082.1 GCA_029932445.1 Bacteroidales bacterium
AGGTCATTTTGCATCAATTTGTCTTTATGCCAAAGATAAGATGAATTGTAGCCGCCCATCACTTGATAAAAATCCCACACACCGCAATTGTATTTTTTTGCGAGTTCTAAAATTACTTTTTCGGCATCTTCGGTAAACGGCAGCGGATTTCTTCGGTGAAAATAACAATCGTTAGGAACAGTAAGCAGGATTGCCGCATCGGGTACGGCTTTTTTTATTCTGTTCAGAAATTCAATATAATGTCGTTTGTATCTTTCGGGATAAAAAGTTTTAACGTAAGTATCATTTGTTCCGATTGAGATAATCACTAAGTCAGGATTTACGACGGATATCTGTTTTTCAAGTAAATTGCATTTCAGAAAAGACGGCAAACTTGCACCTGAAATTCCGGCATCGGTATAAACTATTCCGGAGAAAGAATTTTCAAAATCAATACCGTAAAGTGTGAATCGGTGTTGCGATGTATCGGTTTTTAGAATTTGCAATTTTACCGAGTTCAGAAAATTTTCAGTTTTAATAAGCGTATATCCGTCATCGGGAAATTCTGTTATTTTATAGCTTGAGCTGTCGGCAGAAAGTCTTATTTTATAGGTATCTTCAGCCGTATCATGAAATATTTTTATAATATCGGTTTCGTATTTTTGATAATTCGGATTTAAAGTTATCGTAATGCTTGCCGTGCTGTCTATTGTTGTTGCTTCAATACCGAGCATTCCGAGATTGCAATTTTTGTGTTCAACATTTCGGCATGTTTTCCATTCGCCTGTCCACTTAATGCGATAATTTTTAGGTGTGTAAGTTTTGGACATTCCGTAGGGGAAAATCATACCTCTTCCGCCGTTTAATCCGGGATAAAAATTTTGCATTTTTTTTCGACAGATACCGGAATAAATTCCTGCCTGAATATGCGAACCGCCGAAATGTACAATATTAATTTTTTTTTCTCCTTTTAATATTAAAGTGTCAAGCTTTGAAAACAGATTTTGAAAATCGGAACTGTCACCCGGGAAAATGATTTTATTTTTATCGTAACGAATATAACGGTAATCAGAATATTCTGTGTAAGGATAAGCATTCTGAGCAATAATAAATTCAGACGGAAAAATTATTAAGAAAGTATAAAGTATAAGCTTTTGAATCATTTTTTCTTTTTCAAATACCGGTTATACTCATACATAAAAGCATTATAAAACATTTTTGCAATGTAACGTGCACCGCGCGGCGTAAAATGCGTAAAATCTTTTTCTCCCAAAGGAGGGTCGTAAAAAACCCAACTCGGCATGGAGTTTTCGCCGCCCATGGCTTCATACATATCCCAATAAGCACAATTGTTCTCAAAACTTGCTTGTTTTAAAGCATCACGAATTAAGGGGACATTCGGGTATGTAACATAAGTGTCGCCTTCTTTTTTTGACATATCCGCCAAACCTATGACCATAATCGTTAAATCGGGAGCAATTTTTTTTAAAGTTCGAAGTTGTCTTGAAAATGCTTTTCGATAATAATTATAACTTTCTCTGACATTGGGAACGGTGTTTCCTCCGAATTGTAAAATAAGCAGTTTAGTATTTAATTGTTGATACATTCGGCTCAACATATTTAAATCCATTTTTGTGAAAAACAAACCGCCCGAACCGCGCATGCCGATGTTGTCAATATTAATTCCCGAATACCCTTCAAGGGAGAAACCGTATATATCAGGGCTGTCTTCGGCTTCAAATTCAAATTTTAAATTTTTAGGTGTTGTTTCAAAATTCCACGTTTTTATGTGATAATCATCAGAAACGGGCAGAACGGATTCGTCAATTAATTGCTCATCGGCATAGGTTTTTATTTTAACATCGGTTTGGTTGTATCCGTAGTACATTTTACATCGTTTAAACTGTTTTGAAGGTCTAAAAGAGTAGGGTGATTCTGAAATGTCAATGCTTGCGTAATGCATTAATTTATGCGGCATTAATTCTTCTTGGTTAAATGTTGTTTTTAATGAATCCGGAAGTGTGTCGTTAACAATGGGAGTGAAACGTGCAAAATTACCGAGCATACCGTAATGATTATGTTTTACAATTGTATCACGTCTTCCGTAAACAGTATAGCGTTTCCATTCTCCGCTGACGGATTGAATCATCGGTGATTTAAAATCAAATGCTTTTAAAGCAGGAACCAAACCCGGACCGACACCTCCGAATTGCGATTGCAATTTGTATCTGAAATAATCGGTAATACGATCGGTTTCTATTTGAGAATCACCGTAATGCATTATTCGGACAATTTTTTTCTGATTCTTGATATTTGAAAGAACGGCAAAAAATTTATCCAAACTTGAATGCGAATTATCTGGAAATTCAATATATCGGACAACCGAATCAATTTTAACGGGCATCGGTTTATAATAAACATATTGAGAATCAATCATGACGGAATCAACAGGATCTTTTTTTTTCGGTTTTTGAATATTGACGATGTCTTTGTCTTCCGGAATATCCGTGCCGTTAATAATATCCGAAATATCAACTTTCGTTTGTTTAGGAGGATTAAT
Source organism: Bacteroidales bacterium (assembly GCA_029932445.1). Classification (GTDB taxonomy): domain Bacteria; phylum Bacteroidota; class Bacteroidia; order Bacteroidales; family JAADGE01; genus JAADGE01. The sequence continues at coordinate 2,540 of JAOZQB010000082.1, forward strand.
TAAATCATCAATCGTAATAAATTTAAGTGTAAAAGAATCAGTTATTTTTATTCCTTTTGAAGGAAAAATAACGGATAAAAGCAACAGGATAAATAATGCCGAAAGCGTAAAAATCAGAACTTTTTTAGGAGTCATCGTTCAGGATTTTGGGAAATTTATTTTTTCTTAATAATAATTTCCTGACCGATTTTTAAACCTCTGACATCTTTATCCGAGAAACCGTTAATCTTTTGAATGTCATTTGCTGAAACATTGTCAAATTGTTTCGAAATTACCCAAAGATTATCACCGGGTTTAATTTTATAAACAACATATTTGTTTTTGTCAGGTTTTACAATCGGCTTATTATGAATGGTCGGAATATTGGTTTTTTCTTTTTGGGCAGAAGTCATTTTGTTAATTTTCTGATAATGAGCAAATTTTTTAATCGGAACCCAAACGGCTATTTTTTGGCCTATTTGCAGTTTTGTACTTCTCGTATTGTTCCAGTATTTTAAGTCATTTACCGAGCAATCATACCATTCTGCAATGTTGCTGTATGTGTCGCCTGTTTTTATAGCGTAATATAATTTTTTCTTTCCGTTAGTACTCGGCGGCGTGTAATTATAATTCGTGTAGGGACGATCACTTTTTGAAGGTGAAATTAAACTGACTTGTTCATTCAAATAAATGCTGTCTTTATATTGATATATTTCGTCTTCGGAATTTAAAAAACTACTGACTTTATCGAACGGCAGTCTTAAAGGGTAGGGTTTATAATTTCCCGGAATAATGTCACGTTTATATTGCGGATTTAATGTTGCGAGTTTATCATAATCCATTTTTAAATACTCGGATACTTGATGAAGATTAAGCTTCTTATGAATCATAACAGTGTCGGTTAACATATCCATGTCAATTTTTTTCGGTATAATGTTATGTTCTTTATAATAATTCATAGAATACAGTGCCGCGATATAGGCCGGAATGTATCCTCGAGTTTCACGCGGGAGATACGGATAAATTTCCCAAAAGTTAGTTTTACCTCCCGAACGTTTAATAGCTTTTTTTACATTTCCGGCGCCGCTGTTATAAGCTGCAATTGATAATGTCCAATCACCGAATATTTTATACATATCTCGAAGATATTTGGCGGCAGCTTCGGTGGATTTTATAACATCCATACGTTCATCAATATATGAATTAATTTCAAGCCCGTACATTTTTCCCGTAGGATACATAAATTGCCATAAACCGACTGCTCCGGAACGAGATCTTGCTCGCGGATTAAGAGCTGATTCTATAATGGGCAAATAACCCAGTTCTAAAGGCAGATTGTATTTATCGAGTATTTGTTCGAAAAAGGGCATGTAATATTGAGAAATACCCAGTAAATATCTTCTTGATGCCGTGTTTTTTGAATAAAATTTAATCCATTGTTTTACGGTTTTATTATAGGACATCGGAACAACCGTCGGTAATTTGAATAATCGTTGAATATAAACAGAATCAGGAATTGTTTCAGTATCAGTATTTACGGGATTATTAAAATTTGTATGGTCTTTTTCGGTTAAACTTCTTTTTACATACCAATTATTTACCAGATCATCTAAATATTGGGTTTGTTGAGTTAATGCATCAAAATTTTCAGAAGTTGTATCTTGCTTTTTTTGAGCTTTAACAGCTGAAAAAAATGTCGTTAAAAATAGAATTATTAAAAAGTAGTTTTTCATTTTTTATTTTAAATTAAAACAAAAGGTTAAACCGATGGTGTTTTTTTTCATTTTTCCGTATAAAGGAATTATTTCCGGAGATATTTTTAAAGATAAATCATCGCTGACATCAAAATCGGACAATTCGGCATCAACGGTTGCATCAATAATATTTAAACCGTATACGGCTAAAAAAATGACAACTGATAAATCTCTGTTTCTTCTGGTTGAATTTTTATATTCAAGTAATCTGTCGGTTGATATTTCATCACTGAAAATAGTTTCATCTAAAGTGGTATCAATTCTTTGTTGATATCCGGTTAAAAACTTATGATATTGTTTGTTGTTATATTGAAAAAGGAAAGCAGCTGTACCAAGTGCAGAATAAACGATAGGTACTTTCCAATATTTTTGGTTGTAAACCTGACCGGCACCGGGTAAAACGGCTGAAAATAAAGCGGCTCGTTTAGGATGTTTCTTTTTTGATACAAGAACCGTTACTTCTTTACCACCTTCATAAATCAAAGTATCCGGATTGTTTTTATTGACAGAATCCGGCTGAGAATAGATTATTCCGGAAAAAAATATCAGACTAAAAAAAAAAGTTATGGTAAAAAAAGACCTCATATTTATTTTATGCTTGAAAGAAGGTTCTTTATTTTTTGAAACTCTTCATCAGAAGTAAAAGCTATTGAAATACTTCCTCTGCCGGCATTATTTCTTTTTATGTTTACCGTACTTTTAAATACTTCTGATAAATTTTCTTTTAATGTAACGAATTCTTCAGGCAATTTATTTTTCAGTACTTTTTTAGCTTCTTTTTTTATCGGGAAATTTATATCACGTATTAATTTTTCGGTTTCTCTTACCGATAGTTTATTCGAGATAATATTTTCGTAGATATTGACTTGTTTTTTAGGATTTTCAACAGTGATAAGTGCTTTTGCATGTCCTTGTGTTATCAATTTATTTTGAATAGCTGATTGAATTTCAGCCGGTAATTGTAAAAGTCGCAAATAATTAGTAACCGTAGTTCTGTTTTTTCCTATTCTGTTTGCTAATTTATCTTGAGTTAAATTACATTCTTCAATTAAGCGTTGGTATGATACAGCAATTTCTATGGCATTTAAATCTTCTCTTTGAATGTTTTCGACCAAAGCCATTTCCAGCATGGCACTGTCATCAGCTTTTCTGATAAATGCAATAATCTTTTTTAAACCGGCATCTTTTGAGGCACGTAATCTGCGTTCACCTGAAATGACCTGAAATTTTCCGTTTTTCAGTTTCCTAACCGTAATCGGCTGAATGATACCGTGTTGTTTTATTGATACAGTGAGCTCTTTTAATGCTTCTATATTAAAATCTTCACGCGGTTGAAACGGATTTATTTCAATATCATTAATATTAATTTCTGCAACTGCACCTGTAGATATTGCTTCTTCAACAGGTTTTTTTTCGTATTGTGTCGTATCGATTAAGGCTCCTAAACCTTTACCTAAAGGGCTTTTTTTTGCCATATTAATTGTCGTTTTTATTTCTTTCTAATAATTCTCTTGCTAAATTCAAATAATTGATAGTTCCTTTTGAATTGGCGTCATAATTGATTGCCGGTAAACCGTAACTCGGTGCTTCGCTCAATTTAATATTTCGTTGAATGATGGTATCAAAAACCATACTTTCAAAATGTTTTCTGACTTCTGCAGCAACATGGTTGGATAATCGAACACGCGAATCGTACATGGTTAATAAAAATCCTTCAATTTCTAATTCAGTATTGATATTTTTCTGAATCATTTGGATGGTGTTCAAAAGTTTCCCCAGACCTTCGAGTGCAAAATACTCACATTGCACCGGAATAATTACGGAATCGGATGCTGCTAATGCATTCAATGTTAATAAACCTAATGAAGGAGAACAATCAATTAAAACATAATCGTATTCATCTTTGACTTTTTTAACGACTGTATCTAAAAAATATTCTCTGCTTTCTTCTCCTAACATTTCAATCTCTGCACCTACCAAATCAATGTGTGAGGGAATAATATCTAAACCGGGTGTTTTCGTCTTTATAATAACTTCTTTCGGTAAAATTTCTCCTATAAAACAATCGTAAATACTGTATTTAATATTTTTCAGATCAAGACCGATACCGGAAGTTGCATTTGCTTGCGGATCAAAGTCGATAATTAACACTTTCTTTTCAAGAACGGCAAGACTTGCTGCCAAATTGATAGCAGTAGTTGTTTTTCCTACGCCGCCTTTTTGATTTGCTAATGCAATAACTTTTGACATTCTTTAAGATATTTAAAAGTTAAAATTTGATATTGATGCAAAAATATAACTTTTATCGATATAATTCTTTTTTTGTTAATATCTTTTTCAGATGCTTTTCAAGAGGAAAGATTAATTGTCAGTGTCTTTGTAATATACTCCGGCACTTTGAATATAACGGTTTTGCCAATCTCTGTTTCTGACATCTTTCAATAAATCAAAAAGATGCTCACCGATAAAGAAATCACTTAAATTTGTTATTCCGTAAGGTTTCAGCAATTGAATTTGACTTTCGGAAGGCATCCATGTTATTTTATCATCGGGATTTTTTGCCCAACCTTTATCTTGGTTTCGTTCAGGATCAAAGAACGGATATTCGGAATATTTTAATCGCCATAAATTGGATAAAATTGCCTTTGTTTTATTTAGTGTAAATTCTTTGATGCCTTCATTTGTAATTTTATTAGGAACTTCAAAAACATTATATTTTTGAATTAAATTTTCTTTATCCGGATTTGCATTAGAATTTTCTGTTCCCATTACTTGTCTTATCCAATCATCCTGAGGGATGTGTTGAATTTCATAGCCACCATCGGGTTTTGGTTTTACGATGGCTGTTTGTATCAAACTTCCGTTAAGATTTGCCATTAAACGAATTGCAAAAAACCATTCTTTTTCTGTTTTTTCTTTTTCTCCGAAGGCATTTACTTGTGCGTATAAATCGGATAATGAGAGGATTAGTGCTAATATTAATAGTGTCTTTTTCAATTTAGATATCTTTTATTCTTAGTAAACTGCAAAATACGTGCTAATATTATTATTTTATCCTTGAAATTTTATATCTATTTTTGTAGTTCTTATAAAACTAAAATATGAAACACCTATGATAAAAATTTTAACACCCTAGGGAATGATTATTGCTTCCAAATATTAAGCAAAATGAAAAAAAATTACAAGCAGGTGTTCCTATGTGACCTTAAATAATTAATAAAAATAAACACATGAAATTTAATTTATATCAATATAAAAAAGAAATTCCCGAAGGAATATGTGTATTTGTCGGAGACGAATCAAGTTATTCGAAATTTTTGAACGATGAAAAACAAATTAAATATTTGAATTCACAATTTAAAAAAGAGAAAAACATTGTTGAAATTAATTTTTACGATTCAAAATTTTATTTTGTTAACTTTAAAAATGAAACAATTTCAAACAAAAAAGAGAAAATTCGTGCATCAGGAAGTAAAATGACATCTGTTCTTAATTCTGATAAAAATAAAGAAGTTAATATCATAGATGTTGATAAAGATGCTGATTTAATAAGCATTTTTACCGAAGGGATGATATTGGCAAACTACTCATTTACAAAATATTATAAAGAAGAAGAAAAGAAAAAGCCAACGCTTGAAATATTGAATATTTATTCTTCCGTATTAAAACAAGAGAATCTGTCAGAACTTGAAAAAATTACAAATGCCGTTTATTTTGCACGTGATTTAGCGAATGAACCTTTTTCAGGATTAAATGCTTTGCAATTTTCTGAGAAATTAAAACAACTCGCCAAAAATTCCGATTTAAAAGTTAAAGTTTTGGATAAAAAAGAAATTGAAGAAAACGGTATGGGTGGTTTATTGGCCGTTAATAAAGGAAGTGAACTTCCTCCGACATTTAATATTTTAGAATGGAAACCTGAAAATGCCGTAAATTCAAAACCTTATATTCTTGTAGGTAAAGGAATTGTCTTTGATTCCGGCGGATACAGCATTAAACCTACAAAAAATTCCATGGATATGATGAAATTTGATATGGCAGGAGCTGCTGCAGTAGCAGGAGCAATGAAAGCTGTTTCCGAAAACCGGTTGCCGGTTCATATCATTGCATTAATTCCTGCAACCGATAATGCCGTTGATGCGAAATCCTATGTTCCCGGTGATGTAATTAAAATGCACAACGGATTATTTGTTGAAGTTTTAAATACAGATGCTGAAGGACGTTTAATTCTTGCAGATGCATTAAGTTATGCTCAAAAATACAATCCTGAATTGGTTATGGATTTAGCAACATTAACCGGTGCGGCGGCATATTGTATAGGAATTCAGGCTTCAGTCGTTATGGGAACGGCCGGAAATACGGTTTTTGATAATTTGAAGAAAAGCGGTGAGAATGTATATGAACGAGTTGTACGATTTCCGTTTTGGGATGAATATAAAGAAATGTTGAAATCTAAGATTGCAGATATTAAAAATATCGGAGGCAGTGAAGCAGGAGCAATAACGGCAGGCAAATTTTTAGAATATTTTACGGATTATCCGTGGGTTCATATTGATATTGCCGGTCCTGCAATAATAAATAAAAAAAATGCATACAGAACTGAAGGCGGAAGTGCATACGGTGTACGCTTACTGTATGATTTCTTTAAAAAAATGATATAAATAAAGAATTATTTATGGAAAATAAAGCAAAGAAAATAAAAGTAGGTATCACACACGGAGATATTAACGGTATCGGATATGAAATTATTATAAAAACGTTAACGGATAAAAGGATAACGGATTTATGTATTCCTATTGTATACGGTTCACCGAAGTTGGCTTCATATCACAGAAAATCCTTAAATATTGAAAATTTCAGTTTGAATATTATTAAGAGTCCTGATAATGCTAATCCGAAAAGACCTAATGTAATTAATTGTGTATCAGAGAATACACGTATTGAACTCGGTAAGTTAACAAAAGAATCCGGTGCTGCAGCTTTTGCTTCTTTGGAAGCTGCAACTAATGATTTAACGGAAGGAAAAATCGATGTATTAATTACTGCCCCGATTAATAAAAACAGTATTCAGTCTGATGATTTTAAATTTCCCGGGCATACCGAATACTTACAAAAAAAGACAAATTCGGAAGATGTATTGATGTTAATGATAGGCAAACGAATGAAAATAGGTGTTGTTACCGGACATATTCCGATTAAAAATGTTGCCTATGAAATTACGGAAGAACGAATTTTGAAGAAATTAAGAATTTTAAATAATTCTTTATTAAAGGATTTTACTGTCAGAAAACCGAAAATAGCTGTTTTGGGATTAAATCCGCATGCAAGTGACGGAGGTGTTATCGGTACTGAAGAAGAGGAAATCATTATTCCGGCTCTCAATAAAGCAAGAGATGAGGGAATAATGGCCGTCGGACCGTATCCTGCAGACGGTTTTTTCGGCTCCGAATCGTATTTAAAATTTGATGCAATATTGGCTATGTATCACGACCAAGGTTTAGCACCTTTTAAAGCAATTGAATTCGAATCAGCAGTAAATTTTACGGCAGGATTACCTGTGATAAGAACTTCTCCCGGGCACGGAACGGCATTTGAAATTGCCGGGAAAGGTGAAGCATCACCGGATTCATTCAGGGAAGCTCTTTATACCGCCCTTGAAATTTTCAAAAATCGAAAATTGTTCGATGAAATATCTGAAAATCCGTTAAAATAAGTTTTTAAGAGGTGATTAATATATTTTTTAACTTTTATGACTATTCGGATACTTACAGGCGTTTTTATTGCATCTTTTATAATTCAACTCGTGTATTATTTAATGGTTTATATACGAATTATTTTTCATCATAGAACGCCGGAAAAAAAAGAAAATTTTGCACCCTTATCTGTGATTATAAGTGCCGGAAATGAAGCCGAAAATTTGCAAAATTTTTTACCCTTAGTGTTAAATCAGGATTATCCGGATTTTGAGATTCTTGTAATTAATGATAATTCTAAAGATGAGACAGCAAAAGTTTTATCGGAATTTTCAAGCCGATATGATAATTTGACAGTACTTGATGCTGAAAAAAATACTTCCGGTTCCGGGAATAAAAAAAGAGCACTTACTAAAGCAATTTTACGGGCAAAAAATGATTTGTTGGTTTTTACCGATGCTGATTGTTATCCGGTTTCAAATTTGTGGTTGAAAAAAATCGCATCAGCATATTCTCATGATACAGAGATTGTTATTGCGTACGGAGCGTATGAGTATCGTAAGGGTTTTTTAAATAAAATGATTCGCTTTGAAACTTTTTTTAATGCTGTTCAATATCTGTCTTTTGCAGATTTAGGTTTTCCGTATATGGCTGTTGGTCGTAATTTTTCATATAAAAAATCGGTCTTTTTAAAAACAAACGGATTTGAATCTCATAAAAATATACTTTCGGGAGATGACGATTTGTTTATTAATGAGGCTGCTGACAGAAAAAATACGAAAATAATTACGGATTTTGAAAGTAAAACGATTTCAATTCCGAAACACTCTTTTAAAGCGTACTTAATGCAAAAAAGGAGACATCTTTCTGCAGGTCTTAAATATCGTATCAGGAATAAATTTATTATCGGTACGGAAATAACAACTCGATTCTTCTTTTATCTCATTTTTCTGATTTTATTATTTGACGGAACTAATACAGAAGCCGTTATTTTACTTTTTTTTGTCCGAATAATAGTTTCAGTTTCAGTAATACAATTGATTGCAATGAAAATGAAAGAACCGATTAATTTATTTTTTATTTCTATATTTGACATTTTAATTCCTATGTTAAATTTGGTTATTATAGCGGGAACTGTTTTTGATAAAAAAAATATATGGAAATAAACCGAAACTTTTCGGAAAAAGCGGTCAGAGACTATCACTTGATTGAAAAAGCAAAATCCGGTGATCAGCGAGCATTTGCCGAATTGTTAGGGTATTACAGAGAAGCTCTGTTCCGGTTGTTATTAAGAATGGTAAAATCAAAAGAAGATGCTGAAGATTTAATGATTGAAACCTTTGAAAAAGCATTCCGAAAAATAAATTCTTATAAATCGGATTTTGCATTCAGTACTTGGTTGTTTCGTATTGCAACAAATCATGGTATTGATTATATCAGAACATCACAAAATAAATATGATAATGTCTATATTGATAAGGTTCTCGATTACGATAATGATTTTCAGAAAACGGTTGTAATTACCGAAGATTCGCTTAATCCTGAAGAATCAATAGTAAATATTCAAGAAAAACGTATTGTTAAAAATATTGTTCAAAAATTACCCCCTGATTATCGGCGAATTGTTGTTTTAAGATATTTTGAAGATTATTCTTATAATGAAATTTCGGAAAAATTAGATTTACCGATCGGTACCGTAAAAGCACGACTTTTTCGCTCCAGAGAATTATTGCAAAGTATATTGGAAAAACATAATATAAACTATGGAAAAAACTGATATTTTACAATTGGAAAAATATTTTCCGACCATTTCCGATAAACAAATACATCTTTTTAAGGAAATATCTGAACTCTATATATATTGGAATAAACAAATAAATGTAATTTCGCAAAAAGATATTGAGAACTTATTTGTACGCCATATACTTCATTCATTATCAATTGCAAAGATTATTAAATTTAAATCTGCGGAAACAATTGTTGATGTAGGAACAGGCGGCGGTTTTCCCGA
>JAOZQB010000284.1 GCA_029932445.1 Bacteroidales bacterium
AATTATACGGATGTCAGTTTTGAAGATTTAGATACGGAAAAAACCGAATAGATATGTTATTCCTATATCAAAAAATGCGGATTATAAATCCGCATTTTTTTTTACACAAAAGTTTTATCCTTAAGTTTATCAAAAACTTCCTCCATATCCAGTTTTTGAACTGTTTTTCGATTCACAAATAATTCCACGGCATCGGGTTTTAAAACTCTGGATTTTACCGGATTATGATCCAAAATATCCAAAGCAATTTTTACCGAAGTCTCGGTAACGGCATCCCAAGGAATCACATAACCGCATAAACCGCCTCGCAATACCGTATCTTCCAACATACACACCGTGGGAAAATTATCGGTAATAATACTCAATAAATCATAAGCGGAAGCAGCAATAACCGTACTTGTCCCTACATAAACCCATTTTATGCCTTTACGATTAAAATAGGTTTTGGCTTTTTCAAAATCTTCGGCTTCCTGGATTTCATAACTTATTACTTCAATGCCTTTTTTATTTGTGTACTCAAGAATATCATCGTATTGAATTTCAGCTTGCAATTCTCCCCTACGATACAACACGCCTATTTTATTCAAATTTTTCTCAATTTTTAAAACCGTATGATCAAATTGTTCTTTAATTTCGGGTGCATAACACACGGCATAATAATTTTCATTATGCTCTTTTTCAAAATCTGCAATAATCGCCGGACTGTAAATACCGGTATAAACAACCGGAATATCCTCATTTTTAAGATATTGGCCGATACGAACGCTAATCGGCGAACCGACGGAAAAAATTAAATCAATATTTTCGGCTTTAAATTTTTCAACGGCATGCATCACATTTTCTTCATCTCGTTTACAATTCACATAAGTAATTTGCAAATTGTTGTCTCTTTCTTTCCTAAAAATATAACCTGCTTTTTTGAATCCTTGTTCAATAATATTAATTGATTTAATAAAAATTTCAAGATTATCCCAATACAAAACACCTATTTTCTTAACCTTTTGCGTATAATGTTTTGCTCTCTCCTCGCCTCTCAAGACGCGTAAAGCTCCTTGAGACAATGCTTTAAGCTCCGATTCACCGGGATAAACATGAATTTTCCCGAGAAACGAGGTTCGTTCTTTAATCCATCCGGTAAGCATTTTTGAATGAGCCAAGCCGCCGGTTATAATAATTCCGTCGATTTCACCTTTCAAATTAGTAGCTCTTTTACCTATTTCTTCCGCAATTTGATATGCCATAGCTTTGAAAACCAATTCATATTTTTCGGATCCTGCTGCTACCAATTGTTCAACACTTCGTGCATCATTCGTATTAAAATAAGATACCAAACCGCCTCTTCCTACAACCATCTTTTTTAATTCGTTTTCGGAATATTTCCCTGAAAGTGTTTTATCCAGAAATTTAAACAGCGGCAAACTTCCGCTTCGCTCCGGAGAAAACGGTCCTTCATACAATCCGTGATTTACGTTAACGGCTTTACCTTTTTTTAATGCTGCAACGGTAATACCGCCGCCGAGATGAGCTACAATCAGGTTTAAATCGGTAATTTTTTTCTTTAATGATTTTGCATGCTCCCGAGCTGTAGCAAAAATGTTTAAAGCATGTAATAAGGAAGAACGTTCAAAATCTTTATGCCCCGAAATTCGAGCAACCGGCTCTAAATCATCAACAGCCGGCGGATCCACAATAAACGAAGGCACCGAATGTTCCCAACCGATGCTGTATGCGATAACACACCCTAAATTTGAAGCATGTTGTCCCTGATAACCGTCGCGTGCATCATTAATCATCTCTTGATCAACATAATAGGTTCCGCTGGGAATAGGTTTTATTAAACCGCCTCTGCCGACAACGGCATCCAGTTTATTTAAATCAAATCCGTATTTTTTAATGGCTGAAATAATTTCTTTCTTACGAAAGGTATATTGTTCCCAAATATTTGAGAATTGTTCCAATTGCTTCGGACTGTGACTCACATTAATTTCAAAAAGACATTTATCGTTTCGAAAAACACCTATTTTAGTAGAAGTAGAACCGGGATTTACGGTCAATATATGATAATTAGTCATCGTTTTTTCTTGATATTTAAAATACAATCAATAAACGTGCAAAATAATTGATTTTATCTTATTTAACGATATATTTTATAACACATATCCTATAAATGCAGATTGCAAATAAATCAAGCAATAATATTAATGAAACAACAAGTAATAATTTGTTATTTATTCTTAAGATAAAAGCTACTGACAGATCTTGCAATCAGATATTGTGCCGACCAATATAAGACGATGGTAACAATTTTAGAAAAATCGTAATCCTCATAAAATTTCGTAAAGGCAATATTAGTATCCGAGAAAACAAATAGAAGTGCTCCGAAAAATGCAAATTTAGAAATTCCGGAATAATTTCTTTGAATATATGCACGCCAAGCCATTGTAATAATAACCGTTATATAAACTATAACGGGGACAGTCATATCTCCGGTATATTGAGCAAAAAATACGGCAAGCAAACCGGCAATTACATAAAAAGGAATTGAACTTAAGATTTTCAATTGTTTGTTTCTTTTTACAAAAGCAATAATGTAAAAAACATGGGCAATCAGAAAAGCAATTAATCCGAACATAAATTGATCAATTACTTTCATTAAAAAAACATCGCCTGCCAATGAAAAAATAAAACCGATAAAAATAAGTTTATTGTAGGTCGAATTCGGTTTTATCATAAACAGCAGAAGAATTAAAGGAATCGGTTTTACAACGGTTCTTAAAATATCATTATCCGCATATACGGCATAACAAAAAAGAATTGCAGTAATGATAAAAATACCGGTCAGAATTTTTTTCATAATACTTAAATTTTAATTTCATCAAAGATAAAAAATTTGCAATATATTCCATAATAAATATATTTGCATCTTATAAACTTAATTAAAGCATAAACAAAATGGAAGAAACTAAAAATACGTGTATTGTTTGTAAAAGAAATGAAGATGAAGTTCCTTTAATAATAATGAAATACAAAGGACAAGAATTGAGAATTTGTCCGCAACATGTTCCGGTATTAATTCATGACCCGCAAAAACTGGTTGGTCTGGTCGAAGGTGCCGAAGGATTTACTGCAGGATAA
>JAOZQB010000285.1:0-1087 GCA_029932445.1 Bacteroidales bacterium
CGACTCGTATAAATTCCGAAAATTTATACCGTTTTGATTAAACGTTGTTTGTATAATGAGAAACTGTTTTTTTAAATATCGGTTTCGGCAACCGGAAAATTAAGAATTGTTTGCATAATCTATTTCTTGATAAAGTTTATAATATTGATCGGCAACGGATTTCGCCGAATATTTTTTGACATTTTCGAGGCCTTTTTCGATGAGGTCTTTTCTTAATTCGGCATCGGAGATCAGTTGATTAAAAGCTGATGTAATTTCTTCGGGATTTTCGGGATTAACAAGTAAGGCGCCTTCTCCGGCAACCTCTTTCATCGGCGAGAGATTACTCGTAATTACCGGACGACCGCTTGCTTGTGCTTCCAATATCGGAACCCCGAAACCTTCGTAAGTTGAAATAAATGTAACAATATCAGCTTGTTTGTAGGTGTCAAGAAGGACTAAAAAGGGCAGATTGAAGCGATTTTCATAATCAATTTCATGGGTTTTTAATAATGCGGTTTGTTTTTCGGATAATTTACCGATAATTGTTAATTTACATGAAATACCTTCCAATGCCGGAATAAGATTTTCCAAATTTTTGTTTGCTTTTGTTCCGATTTGCAAAATATTCGGTTTTTCCGTGTTAAAAGATTTTTCGGAATAAGAAATTTTTGCCGATACGCAATCGGGAATAACGCTTATTTTTTCCGGATCGAGCGTGAAATTTTCCAGAATTTCTTGTTTTGTAAATTCCGAAATTACCGTAATATATTGTACTCGTGCAAACGGCATTGTAAACCAAAAATAGCGCAGAATTTTATGTTTTATTCCCGTTTTATTTAATACCGAACCGATGTCGTGAACAGTGAGAATGGTTTTTTTCTTTTTCAGAAAAAGAGCAACAAAATGAATATCTCCTGTGATGTGGTTTATATCTCCTTGATTAAAAGCGGCATGTATCATAATAAACAAGCGCCTGAAAAATCCTTTGCTGTGACATTTTGCAAACCGGTTGTTGTGTGTTATATCTTCGGGCAATGCTTTTTGTACGGCGAAAAATTGCTCTTCAATGCTGTGAAAAACAGGGGAAGGTTTGCGGAAGAAAAAA
>JAOZQB010000285.1:1187-3128 GCA_029932445.1 Bacteroidales bacterium
TATTTTTTTAAGATGTTCAGGAAGTTCGTATACGGGAATTACAGAAATCGCATTGTTTATTATTTCTGATTGTGAAAAAGTTACGATAAAGAGATTGGATATCCCCAGCTTTTTTTGAACATTTATTAACCCGCCGATTTCTCTTTCGCGATTAGACGGATTTATTTCAAACGCAACTTGAATTGCAATTAATTCTTTTCCGATTTTAATTATAAAATCACATTCTTTGTTGTCGTTATATAAAAAAATATTCGTGTAACCGGATTTTAAAAGTTCGGAAAAAACAAAATTTTCGAATAATTTTCCTTTATTTTCCGAAAAATTTAAAGATGTTGCTGTTATCAGACCATTATCAATTGTATATAATTTTCTTCTTGATTTTAATTGCAGTTTAATTTTAAATGAAAATTGGGGGATTTCATAGATCATAAAAGCCTCTTGCATCGCATTTATATATTCTTTGATTGTGATATCATTTATTTCTGTTGCTTTTGACATGCTGTTGTATGAAAAAAGAACAGCTAAATTATTAAAAATATAAAAAGCAAGTTCTTTAAAAGATTTAGAATCTCTGATATGTTTATTTACAATACAGTCTTTTATTAAAATACCGTCGTAATAATTGATTAATATTTCGTGTTTAATTTGTTCGTTTTCTTTTAAAACGATTTCAGGGAATGTACCGTGTTTTAAAACCCGTTCAATCAGGTTTAAGACTTTCGGTTTATTCTGTAAAATTGTCAGTTTATCACGATAATTATAATGATTTAACAGTTCAGACAAAGATAAAGGAAACAGGTTATTGATAATGTATCTGCCGGATAATAAATTTGAATAATTTCCGAGTAATAATTCAGAATTTGAGCCGGTTATACATATTTTTTTAAATCGTTCGGCGTCATAAACACTTTTTATATATTTCTCCCAGCCCGTAACTGATTGAATTTCATCAAGAAATAACCATTCTATTTTTGTTTGTGTTAATTTCTCTGCCGTTTCAATAATAAGGGCAATATGTTCAGGATGTTGGTAAATTTCAGAAAAATTCGGATCATCAAAATTGATAAATAAAACAGATTTCGGATTTTCCGTTTTTATCAGTTCATTAATGTATAATTTTAATAATGAAGACTTCCCGCATCGTCTTAAACCGGTTATTATTTGAATTTCTTTAGTATCATGAAATTTTAACAGCTTAGTTAATAAACTGCGTTTTATCGGAATATTAAAACGATTGTTTTGCCAGTGCTGATTATGTAAGAGGATTGCATTTTGCACAAGATTCAAATCAAGATAAACAAATATCAACAAATATACAAAGTATGATTTGAATAAACAAGCATGTTTTTAAATATTTTTCCGGCAATTTGATTTTTTCGGTTATTTTTTGCCGTTAAGAAACGAAATTTCAATGCTGTGAAAAACAGGGGAGGGTTTGCGGAAGGAAAAAGTTAGTTTCACGGGTTACGGCTTTGAGTAAATCAATTTATAAAAAAAAATTCTTATTTTCAATATAAAAAACCAAAAATCCATAAGGGTATATTATTTGCAAAACCGGTTTCAATATTGTCAAGAGCAAGAAAAGCATTTTCTGTGTTTTTAATTTGTTTATTTGTTTTGTTTTTACCGCCGACTTCAAAAGTAAAATGATTATCAACAATAAAATCACCCGGGTTTGTATAATTAATTTTATGTAAATAATTTAATTGGTTCAGAAAAAAAGTTTCTCTCAGTGTTCCGGCGTGAATATGATATCTGTCGATTGCATACATTAAATTTGTATTGTTCAGGTATATTTTCTGCGGTTTATTTAAAATTTTATTACCGATAACTTTTGCACCTAAAGTTTTAATAAGCTCTGCTTTTTCGAGCAGGTTAAGATATTTAATGAGTGTTCGTTGGTCGGTTATATAAAGTTCGGAAGAAATATTACTTAAATTT
>JAOZQB010000083.1 GCA_029932445.1 Bacteroidales bacterium
AAGGTGCATTTTTTCTTTGCCCGACTCATCGTTGCAAACCCCTTGCAGTATAAAGGATACAGCAGCAGGATTTGACGCCTTGATTCAGGCAAAGAAAAAACGCATGAATAATTCGGGTTAAATAGGAAAAATATTAATTTTGCGACCAAATTAAAATTATGAGTAAACGAGATTATTACGAAATACTGGGAGTTTCTAAAGATGCCGATAAAGCTGAAATTAAAAAAGCATATCGCAAAATTGCCATTAAATACCACCCGGATAAAAACCCGGATGATAAAGAAGCGGAAGAAAAATTTAAAGAAGCTGCTGAAGCATACGAAGTATTAAGTAATGATGATAAAAAAGCAAAATATGATCGTTTCGGACATTCGGCATTTGACGGTGCCGGCGGTTTCGGAGGCGGAGGCGGAATGTCCATGGATGATATTTTTTCTCATTTCGGTGATATATTCGGCGGATTTGGTTTCGGAGGATTCGGAGGTGGTTCTTCAGGAGGAAGAAGACATGTAAATAAAGGAACAAATCTGCGTATAAAAGTAAAACTGTCACTCAAAGACATCCTTTCCGGAACGACAAAAAAGATAAAAGTAAAGAAATATGTTCAATGTTCTTATTGCGGAGGAACCGGTGCTGAAAATTCAGATGTTGAAACATGTTCAACTTGTCACGGAAGCGGACAAGTAATCAGAGTTCAAAATACTTTTCTGGGACAAATGCAAACAAGTGCAACTTGCCCGACATGTCACGGACAAGGAACTATTATAAAAAACAAATGCACTCATTGTCACGGTGAAGGCATAATGAAAGGTGAAGAAGTTGTTCAGGTAAATGTTCCTGCCGGTGTTTCCGAAGGAATGCAAATGAAAGTCGGCGGAAAAGGAAATGCAGCAAGAAGAGGCGGTGTAAACGGTGATTTAATCGTTATTTTTCATGAAGAAGAGCATCCGGAACTAATCCGTGATGAGAATGACCTGCTGTATAACTTATTCATCAGTTTTCCGGAAGCTGCTCTGGGAACTTCAGTAGAAATACCTACAATTGAAAGTAAGGTGAAAATAAAAATTACTCCCGGAACTCAAGGCGGAAAAATTCTTCGTTTAAAAGGAAAAGGTTTGCCTTCATACGGAAGTTACGGGAAAGGAGATATTTTGGTAAAAGTAAATGTATGGGTACCGAAAACTTTAGATAAAGAAGAAAAGAAAATATTAGAACGCCTGATAAATTCACCTAATTTTGAGCCGAAACCCGAAACAGAAGAACGCAATTTTTTTGATCGGGTAAAAGATATGTTCTGATAAAAGAAAAGCTGTCCGAAAAGACAGCTTTTTCAATTAGAAATTATGAGAAATAACTATTGATAATCTTTCATATAAAATTTCACTTCTTTTCCTTTTTTATATTCTACGATATAAACATTTGATAAACCGTAAGCATTTTTAAAATTCTTTGCTTCCTGAAATTCAGAGAAACTACCAACGGTATATTTATAATATATCCTTGATTTATAGGTATTAACAGGTTTATCTGTTTTATTTAACCGTCTTAATTGCATTTCATTTGCAGGTAAAATAGATGTTCCTATTTGAATCCTGAAATCATGTTCGGGCGTATTGTATACACTTGTATTTGTTTGATAATTATTGTTATAATTTGAATTTACGGCTGAATCATCACTATTAGCAACAAGTTTATGATTAAATGTAAAACTACTTTCTAAATAAGAATCGTTTACGGAAAAACTACGAGTGTTAAAATCTTTCGTATTCGTATTTACAAAAGCTTCTTCCGGATTGTAGTTATTTTCTTCAACAACATAATCAGTCGTTTCCCAAGCATTTATAACCGCAAATATTTGACTCAAAACATCCAGGGCAAGTATTTCATTTTTATGTGCCGCTTTCAATAAATCAAATACCGTAATATCTTCTTTTTCTTCACCGCCTTTTAAGCGATTATAAATTGCAACACGATAATAATTTTTTGCATCTTGCATCTGCTTTTGAAAATATGTTTTTTTATTCCCTTCCGTTTCATTAATTAAAGAAGTTAATTTTTTATCATAAAGCGTATAAAGACTTCTGTAATTATCCTTAAAAATTTCAGAAGCTTTCTTTGATTTTACCAAAGCTTTTGAAATTTCTTCGGAAGAAAATAATTTTTCGCCTTCATCAAAACTCTTTTGAGCTGTTTTTAAAGCTTTTGAAATATCATTTAATTCATTTTGTTCGTTTTTATCAAACGTTTTTTTTATATCGTCAAAATACTTGTTGGTTTGCGCATTAACATGGAACACGCTAATAAACAGCAATATAGAAAGTAAATATTTAAGCATTTTTAATGTTATTAAGTTCGTTTTTCGGTTTTTGATATTTCTTATTAACACAATATCAAAGTGTTTAATACAAATAATTTGCCAAGAATTTATATTTAATCAATAAAGTTCCTGATATATTGCCGGCAAAATAATCATATTTTTAAATAAGAATGTAAAATATTACATTTGTTGCTCATATTTTTTTATAAAACCGTCATAAATGAAGTTTAAAATACTATTTTCGCTTTTCATTTTTATTATAATTTCTTGTAATACGAATAAGATTGTTCTTGATAATTCGGAAAATTCCGGTAATTTTCTTTCTCCGGAAACCGAACAAAAAATAATTTCACAAAAAGAAAAACAGATTACCAATTACAAAAGCAGCAATACCACAACTAACAATCTCATTAACACCGAATTACACATAAGATTTAAAATTATAGAAAAACAAGCAATCGGTAATGCAATAATTACTTTAAAACCACATTTTTATCCGACTGATTCCTTAACCCTGGATGCTCAACAATTTGATATTAATGAAATTAATTTAATTCGTGAAGATATTCAAATACCTCTTTCATACACTTATAATAATAATAAAATCAAAATTAAATTAGATAAAACTTATACACGCAACGATACATTTAAAATTTCAATAAATTACACGGCAAATCCCGAAAAAGTTAAATCAGTCGGTTCGTGGGCAATCCATGATAATAAAGGATTATATTTTATAAATGCAGATACCGATAATCCGCAAATTTGGACACAAGGCGAAACCCAATCAAATTCATGCTGGTTTCCGACCATTGATTCCCCGAATCAAAAAATGACACAAGATTTTTACATCACCGTTAAAAAAGATTTCCTGACTTTATCAAACGGGAAATTAATTAGTTCCGTTCCGAACTCTGACGGCACAAGAACGGATTATTGGAAGCAATCCAAACCGCATGCGCCCTATTTAGCTATGATTGCCTCAGGAAAGTTCGAAGAAATTAGAGATTATTGGCGAGATATTCCCTTAACTGTTTATGTTGAAAAAGGTAAAGAAAAAAAAGCCGAAAAGATATTCGGGAAAACCGGTAAAATGATTGAATTTTATTCAAGAATACTCAATTACGATTTCCCTTGGGATAAATATTCGCAAATAGTCGTAAAAAATTTTGTTTCCGGTGCCATGGAAAATACCGGAGCAGTTGTTTTCGGCGAATATGTATTGAATTTCAAAAACGAACATCAACGTATGGAAAACGAACTTGTGGTTGCTCACGAATTGTCTCATCATTGGTTCGGTGATTTAGTAACCTGCGAATCATGGGCAAATTTACCGCTTAACGAATCATTTGCCGATTATTTTGAATACTTGTGGACTGAACATGAATACGGCAGATTTGAAGCCGACAATCATCTTGCCGATGATTATTTAAATTATAATTTTGAACGTTACTTTAAAAATGAAAATCTGATTCGTTTTTATAACAAACATCGCGATGATATGTTTGATGCCCATTCCTACCAAAAAGGCGGACTGATTTTACACATGTTACGATACACCGTCAGAGATGATGCATTTTTTAATGCCCTGCATCTTTATCTCAAAAATAACGCATATAAAAGTGTTGAAATTCATAATTTGCGTCTGGCTTTCGAAGAAGTAACAGGTGAAGATTTGAATTGGTTCTTTAACGAATGGTTTTTAAATAAAGGTATTCCCGATTTAAAAATTACATACAATAATATTCAAAACACTAAAATTGCAAGCCTTAAAATTGAGCAAATCCAAAACCTCAAAAAAGCACCTTTGTATAAAATTCGGACTTCCGTTGATATTTATTTTCCCGATACCGTAATTAACAGAAAAATAATAATTACGAAACAAAATCAAACATTTAAATTTTCCGTCAATGAAAAACCGGTATTTCTAAATTTCGATCCCGATAATTCAATTCTTTGTAAAAAAGAAGAAAATTATACCGATAAAGAATATATTGCCATTTTGGATAAAGCACCGCTGTATGCCGATAAATCGGAAGCATTTAAAGCATTAAATTCATACCGTTCAAACCGTTTGAACGAGGTTTATTTAAAATTAGCAAAACACCCTTATTGGAAATTCAGATACAAAGCAATTGCCGCATTTAAGCCCGATACGAAACAAGACGACAGCTTAACGGCAAAATACAAAGAAATGCTTAAAGGTTTAGACAAAAATGAGACAAACAGCAGAGTGAAAAGTTTGGTTGCTAAAAAATTGAAAAATTTACAATAAATTTTAAACTTATATTCCCGGCAGAAACAAAACTTCATTTGTTTTATATATGCTGCTTTTTCGAAGTTTTATACTTTGAAATTATAAAATAATACCCTCAGCATTAAACTGAAAAAAAACATCAATCATCAAAAATCATTAATACTTTGAAAATAAATTCGTATATTTAAAAAATCATTTAATACGGTATAAACATATATATTACAGAATATCAAACAGATAGCATCTCTTTATTTAAACTGAACTTTTAACTTTATACTTTTAACTTTCAACTCTGAATCATGAAAAACAAAAAAATCTTTCTTTACATCGCAGGTTTAGCAGTAATTATAACGGCAATAATTCTGATAACCTTAAATTTCAAAAAAAGAACCGTAAATGCAAACAATCCCCAATTTGCCAAATACATTACGGCATACACATCAGGAATTATTTCAAAAAATGACCCTGTGCAAATTAAACTTACAAGTACGGTAACGGAAAATATTAAAGACAAAGAACATCTTCCGGATAATCTTCTTGACATTAAACCTTCCGTTGACGGAAAATTAAGTCTGATTAATAATACTTTGGAATTTACTCCCGAAAATAATTTGGAATCGGATAAAGAATATTATGTTGAATTTAATCTCGGTAAGTTGACAAAGGTTGAAAATGATTTACAATCTTTCAATTTTAATTTTAAAACAATTAAACAAGCTTTTGATTATCAAATTGAAGAACAAAAAACCATTGACAAAAAAACACTGAAATATCAACAAATTACGGGATATATCAACACTGCGGATGCTGCCGACCCGGAAGCTGTTAAAAATATTTTAACGGCAACCGAAAACGGCAAAAAACTTTCCGTAAAATGGACTTCCGATATCGATCAAATCAAACATACTTTTGTTATTGACAGTATTGTTCGATATGATAAAGCAAATTCCGTAAAATTAGAATGGAACGGAAAAGCAATCGGGGTTGATAAAAAAGAAGAAAAAGAAATTGAAATTCCGGCTATCGGAGATTTTAAATTAATATCATCAAGAGTCGTTCAATACCCTGATCAATTTTTGCAACTTCAATTTACCGATCCGCTTGACGAAACTCAAAATTTAAACGGTCTTATTTCAATTGCAGAAGTTTCCGGTTTAAAATTCGTAATTGATGATAATATAATTAAAGTATATACTGATGAACGCATTAACAATACTCACAAAGTGTTTGTATATGAGGGAATTAAAAATGTGCTCGGTTATAAACTAATCGGTGATCAAAATTTTGAATTAGCATTTGAAGCCATAAAACCGGCTGTCCGAATGACCGGAAAAGGAAGCATTTTACCTTCCGGCGATAAAGGACTAATTTTACCTTTTGAAGCTGTTAATCTTAAAGCTGTAGATGTTATTATAATTAAAATCTATGAAAATAATATTCTTCAATTTCTGCAAGATAATGAATTTGACGGAAATTATAATTTGCGACAAGTCGGGAAACCCATTATCCGAAAAAAAGTTGATTTGGATAAATTCAGTGTTACTGATTTTGGTTCTTGGAATCGTTTTTCATTAGATTTAAATAAAATTATTAATCCCGAACCGGGAGCAATCTATCGCATTGAATTAAATTTTAAAAAGCAATATTCTTTGTATCAATGTGAAGAGGATGAAAATAATACTTCAACATCCGAAGATGAAGAAGATGATAATTGGAACGAGGCAGAACAAGAAACAAGCAATTGGGACAGCTATGAAGATTATTATTCAAACGGTGATTATTACTATTATGATTATTGGGAAGACAGAGATAATCCGTGTAAAAAAGCATATTACAGAAACAATCGAAAAGTAGCGAAAAATATTATTGCATCTGATTTGGGTTTAATTGCAAAACTGTCAGAAAACGGAGAAATTAATGTTTTTACTTCGGATTTATTAACAACAAAACCGAAGCCAGGAGTTACAGTTGAAGTATATGATTTTCAGCAACAATTACTGGCAAGCGGAGAAACAGATAATGACGGAAAAATAATTTTAGAAAAAATAAAAAATCCGTATTTTATAATTGCAAAATTCAGTACACAACGTGCATATTTGAAACTTAACGATGGTAACTCATTATCACTAAGCCGATTTGATGTTTCAGGAGAAAAAGTAAAAAAAGGAATTAAAGGTTTTATTTACGGAGAACGCGGAGTTTGGCGTCCCGGAGATACTATTTTTACAAGCTTTATTTTAAAAGACGACTTGAAAAGTATTCCTGCAGGGCATCCTATTGTTTTCATATTTAAAGATCCGCAAGGGAAACTCGTAAAAAAAGAAGTTCTGACCAAAAACAGTACAAATTTTTATCCTTTCACCGTAAAAACTGATGAAAATGCCGTAACCGGGAATTATAATTTGAATGTTTCTGTCGGTTCCGTAAAATTTAATAAAACCGTAAAAGTTGAAACCATAAAACCGAATCGATTAAAAATTGCTCTTGATTTCGGTAAAAAAATGATAAAAAAAGGTGAAACAAACACTGCCTTAATTAATATAAAATGGCTGCACGGTGCCGTAGGAAAAGATTTAAAAGTAAAAGTTGATGCTTCATTGTATCCGACAACGACAACGTTTAATAAATATTCCGATTTTTCATTTGATGACCCCACAAAAAAATATTTTACGGAATCTGATGAAATTTTAAACAAAAAAACAGATGAAAACGGCAATGTTCAATTAAATGCCGAATTTTATACCGGCGATAAAGCACCCGGAATGATGAAAGCTGTTTTCTTTACGAAAGCATTTGAAAAAGGCGGTAATTTCAGTGTCGATCAATATACATTACCATTTTCTCCTTATGAATCCTACACCGGAATTAAACTTCCGAAAGGAGATAAAATAAGAGGCATGCTTTTAACCGATAAAAAACATACGGTTGAAATCGTGACCCTTACACCGGAAGGCAGATTATTGAAAGAAAATCACAAAATCAATTTGAAATTTTACAAATTAAGCTGGCGTTGGTGGTTTGATGCTTCAAGCAACAGTGTCTCAAGTTATAATTTCAGAAATTCGGCAAGTTTGATAAAATCAGGTTCTGTTACAACTTCCGGCGGAAAAGCAAGTTGGAATATTGAAGTAAAATATCCCGAATGGGGACGTTATATCGTTATTGCCGAAGATACCAAAACAGGGCATTCAACCGGAAAAATTGTTTACGTCGACTGGCCGGGTTGGGCAGGTCGTGCTCAAAAAGGCGACTCCGAAGGAGCAAGTATGCTTACGTTTATTTCAGATAAGGACAAATATAGTGTCGGTGAAAAAGCTAAAATTACTATTCCTTCCGGAAAAGACGGAAGAGCATTAATAAGCATCGAAAACGGCACAAAAGTTTTGAAATCCTATTGGGTACAGACAACCGAAGGCGAAACAAATTTTGAATTTAAGCTTAGCAAAGAAATGACACCTAATGTGTATGTTAACGTAACACTTTTACAGCCCCATGCACAAACAGCTAATGATTTACCTATCAGGATGTACGGAACCATCCCGATTATGGTTGAAAACCCGGAAACCCATCTTGAACCGATTATTGATATGCCTGATGAAATTGAAAGCGGTAAAAGTTTTAAAATAACGGTTTCTGAGAAAAACAGAAAAGAAATGACCTATACTTTGGCAGTTGTTGACGAAGGTTTATTAGATATTACGCGTTTTAAAACACCTAATCCTTGGGATAAATTCTTTGCAAAAGAAGCTCTGGGAGTAAAGACTTGGGATATGTATAACGAAGTTATCGGTGCCTATGCCGGAGAAATAGAACGACTTTTGGCAATCGGCGGCGGTA
Organism: Bacteroidales bacterium; assembly: GCA_029932445.1. Classification (GTDB taxonomy): domain Bacteria; phylum Bacteroidota; class Bacteroidia; order Bacteroidales; family JAADGE01; genus JAADGE01. The sequence goes on from JAOZQB010000083.1 coordinate 8,412, forward strand.
TGGACGAAGGAGGACAAAAAAATACGAAAGCCAATCGGTTTAAGCCCGTTGTAAAATACCTCGGACCTTTTACACTCGGGAAAGGTGACAAACAAGCGCATACAATTAAAATTGATAATTACATCGGTTCGGTAAGAACAATGGTAATTGCAGGAAATAACGGAGCCTACGGTTCATCGGAAAAAGCCGTTCCGGTGATTAAACCGTTGATGATTATCGGAACATTACCGCGTATTCTTTCACCCGGAGAAACCGTAAAATTGCCTGCAAATATTTTTGCTATGAAAGATAATATTAAAAATGTTTCCGTTAAAGTGAAAACCAATAATTTATTTACAATAAACGGATCTTCAACTAAAACAATTCATTTTGCCGAAAAAGGTGAAGAAAATACAGATTTTGAACTTCTGGTAAATAAGAAAACAGGTAAAGGAGAAGTTGTTATTACGGCAAGTTCCGGAAACTTTAAATCAGAATACAAAATTGAAATTGATGTCAGAAATCCCAATCATTCAACTGTAAATGTAATTGAAAAAGTCCTGACGGCAGGTGAAACATGGGAAACAAATTATACGCCTTTCGGTATTGCCGGAACCAACTCCGGACTTACGGAAGTGTCCTCAATTCCGCCGATAAATTTGGGCAAACGCTTAAAATATCTCATTCAATATCCGTACGGATGCGTTGAACAAACCACATCATCGGTATTCCCTCAATTGTATGTTTCAAATTTAGTTGATTTAACGAAAGAACAAAAAAATAAAATTGAAATTAACATCAAAGAAGGTATTAAACGATTGAGTAAATTCCAATTGACAAACGGCGGATTTGCTTATTGGCAAAACGGAATTAACGTCAGCACTTGGGGAACAAATTATGCCGGTCATTTCTTAATAGAAGCTAAGAAGAAAGGATATTCTGTTCCTTCAAATATGATTCAATCATGGCGAAAATATCAGAAAAATAAAGCCAAAAACTGGACAAATGACGGGCCTTCATCGCAACTCGAACAAGCCTATCGACTTTATACGCTTGCACTTGCCGGTTATCCTGCAAAAAGTGCCATGAACAGAATGAAGAATGTAAAAAACTTATCCCTCAGCGCTAAGTGGAGATTAGCTTCAGCATATTATCTTTCCGGCAAAAAAAGTACCGCTAAAAATATGGTGGCGGGTTTAGGAACCGACATCGCTAAATATGTTGAATTATCATATACTTTCGGTACCGCAGTCAGAGATAAAGCAATGATTTTGGAAACCTTGACATTACTCGGGAACAAACCGCTTGCATTTAAACTTCTGAAAGAAATTTCCGAAGAATTATCAAGTAATCGATACATGAGCACGCAAACTACTGCATACTCATTAATTGCAGTTTCGCTGTATGCTTCGGGAACGCAAAACAAAACGATGAAATACCGATATGCTTTCAATACCGGAAGTATGAAAGATATGAGCTCAAAAAAAGCCGTTTCACAAATTGATATGAATATTCAGGGAACAGATGCAGGCAAATTTAAAATTAAAAACACAAGTTCCGAGATGCTGTATGTTCGTATAATTTTACAAGGTATTCCCGAAATTGGTGTTTCAACAGATGCTCAAAAAGATTTGAGGATGACCGTTTCTTATGCACTTCCGAACGGCAATTCAATATCACCATTAAATATTGAACAAGGAACTGATTTTACGGCAACAGTTACCGTTACACATCCCGGGATTTTAAAGAATTATGAAAATCTGGCATTGTCTCAAATATTCCCGTCCGGCTGGGAGATTATTAACACACGATTGTATGATGCCGGTTACGGTGTTTCCGGAAATATCGAAAACCAAGACATCCGAGATGACAGAGTTTACACCTATTTCAATTTAAGAAGGGGAAAAAGCAAAACATTCAAAGTAATGCTGAATGCAAGTTATGCCGGTAAGTTTTGGATGCCGCCGGTTTACTGTGATGCCATGTATGATGCAAGTATTTTTTCACAAAAAGGCGGAAAATATGTTATAGTGAAATAGAATTTGTTTTGATTTGAGGTTGTCTGAAGGAGTAAGCAAATAAGTCATTCTGAATTTATTTCAGAATCTTAACTTATTGATGATTATATTATTAACAAATACTGAACCGAAGGTTTAACGAAATTAAACAAGGTCAGTATAACGATATATTTTTTTTTTCGGACAAACTCAATTCATTTATTAGTACTATGAATTCCTACATCAAAACATTAGAAAACGAATTTCAAAGAAATGCTGATACCGAAATTGCCGTCGGTCAAAAAGCATATATGAAAAACCATTTTGAATTTTTCGGGATTAAATCACCGGTTCGTAAAGAAATCTCAAAACCATTTTTGCAAAAAGCATATTTACCTAAAAAAAGTGAAATTGAGACAATCGTAAAAATTTTATGGAATAAACCGCAAAGAGAATTTCAATATTTTACGCAAGAACTTGTATTTAAATACTGTAAGCAATTCGAAAAAAAAGATATTGCCTTATTTGAATTTATGATAACACATAAATCATGGTGGGATACGGTTGATTATATTGCAGCAAAAATAACAGGAGAATATTTTAAAAAGTTTCCGGAACAAATAAATAAATATGTTGAAAAATGGCTTACTTCCGCAAATATTTGGTTGCAGAGAACTGCCGTTTTGTTTCAATTGAAATATAAACACACAACTGATACCGAATTATTATCATATATAATCAATTCATTAACAGGGTCAAAGGATTTTTTCATAAATAAAGCAATCGGATGGGTTCTTCGCGAATACGGAAAAACTGACCCGGATTGGGTTACGGAATTTGTAAACAAAACAGAATTGGCAACTTTAAGTCGAAAAGAAGCATTAAGAATAATAAATAAGGAAAACTGAGCATAAATTCCTTCCGAGAAAAAAAAATTAACTTAATTTAAAGTATCTCTGCTTAAATTCAAATCGAAACCGTATGATTGCGATTGTTTCCAGATGAAATAATTCTTTTGTTTTACAAAGTTTAGACGTCCTTGCATATTTTTGTCTTTGTTATAGAATTTTACGATTTTACTAATTTTATTAACAGCATCAATTTTTTCATCATCACTTTTTTGATTTAAATCGGAATTTATTAATGAAACATTTATAAAAGTACCGTTAGTAATATTAATTTGAACATTTGCTTCAGGATAAACCTTTTCAATACTGTCTTTTATCTTAAATATTTTCCCGAAATCGCCTACAACACCGGAACAGGAATTAAAAATTATTACCGTAAAGAATCCGGCAACATAAATTAGTTTCTTTATTTTCTATATTTTTTAAATTAGTGTCTGTCTATAAAGTCTAAAACGTTGTTATTTTCATATGACTTTCTTTTTGTTAATATTTTTGATATGAGATTAGAGATATGAGTATTAAGATTTTATTTTGCTTATATTTAATGAATTATCGAAGATAATTTTCTCATATCTCTAATCTGATGTCTCATATCTTTAAGCTGAAATTACATAAAAATATCTCTAAATTTATAAAAGTCATACTTTATAGACAAGCTC
>JAOZQB010000286.1 GCA_029932445.1 Bacteroidales bacterium
CGATACGATGTGCCCGATTGACAGCTTGCTTTTCAACTGCCGGATTCCACCACGGGTCAAGAATAAAAACATAATCGGCTTCCGTAAGATTTAATCCCGTGCCGCCCGCTTTTATCGAAATTAAAAAAACTTTATTCTCTTTATTATCCTGAAATTCCGAAACAACATTTTCTCTGTTTTTTGTTTGTCCGGTAAGCATTGAGTATAATATATCGTTTTGTTCAAAATATTCGGAAAAAATATTTAAGTGTTTTACAAATGATGAGAATATCAATACTTTATGATTCCCTGACAGTACGTTTTCAATATTTCTGATCACTTCATTAAATTTTCCCGATTCTCCTTCGTAATTTTCTTCAACTAAAACGGGATGATTCGAAATCTGTCTCAATTTCATCAGAGCCGCCAATACATCTGCTGAAATATTTTTTGAATTTCCGGTTTCTTTCAATTCCAACAATGCATTTCTTATTCTTGATTTTTCAGTTTCGTAAATTTCTTTTTGCTCTTCATCCTGAATACAGTAAACAATTTGCTCAGTCAATTCAGGCAAATCTTTTGCAACTTCATCTTTCGTTCTTCGAATAATAAAAGGGCTGATTAATGTTTTTAATTTTTGCTCCCAAAATTCGTCTTTTTGTTTTTCGATGGGAATAAGAAAGGTATTCTTAAAAAATGAAAAATTACCGAGTATCCCGTCATTAATAAAATTCATTTGTGACCAAAGATCTGATAATGAATTCTCTACAGGGGTTCCTGTTAATACGGCTTTATGCTCTGCATCCAATTCCAAAACAGCATGATATGTTTTTGATGCAGCATTTTTTATAAACTGACTTTCATCCAAAACGACATACAAAAACTCGTGCTCTTTTATTAAATCAATATCATTTCTCACGGAAGCATAACCGGCAAGAATAACATCGTAGTTATCAAATCTTTTAATCATTTTTTGCCTTCCGCTGCCTTTGTACGGCAAAACTTTTAATTCCGGAGCAAATTTCTTCAACTCATTATACCAATTATGAATTAATGATACCGGCATCACGATTAAACTTGCTTTACCCAGAAACGTTTTTTTGTCAGGTGAGAGAGCAAATAAATCTAATTGAGTTTCCGAAGTCCTTGAAACGGCAAAATTGTGTTCATCATTTTTTCGTTCATTTATCGTATCCTGCAAAAGTGTAATAACTTGCAAGGTTTTTCCCAATCCCATATCATCAGCAAGGCAGACACCGAAATTATTTTCACGCAAAAATTTCATCAGTTTAAACCCTTCATTTTGATAAGGTCTTAATTCGGCATTGATATTTTCGGGAACTTTTGCTTTGTATTTTTTATAATTCAACAGTTTATTGACATTTTTCTTAAAGGAATTATCAATACCCTGAACTTCTGCTTTATCCAAAATACCGAAATGCGTCTTACCGATTTTTATTCCGTCCTCTTTTTCTTCACCGAGAAGAAACAAATCACTGTATTTTTCAAACCACTCTTCAGGAATTATTGCAATACTTTTATCCGGTAGAATAAATTCGGAATTATTATTTAAAATATTATTTTTCAGCTGAATAAACGGAATTTCAAACTTACCGAAAGTAACCGTTCCGTATATATCGAACCAGTCTTTCCCGGTTTTTGAATTCAAATTCAAACTTATTTTTTCCGTAAAATATTCTTTTTGAAAAAAGTTTTGCTCAATTTCAATATCATTTTCTTCAAAGAACGATTTCTTTTCTTTCAGCCACAAAATTGTTTCGTGTCTTTGTTTTCGGATATTTTTTCCGGAAAACGGAATTTTAAAAGCTCCGTTGTTATGTTCTTTTAATCCTGCTGTTTTCAATTTTTCGGCAAATGCATTTTCCTTTTCCTCGTTTCTTAAAATTTTAACAAAAGAAAAATCATTTTCATTAAAAACAAGTTTCGGTTCTTTCGGCAAACCGTATTGAAATTCTCCGTTTTCGTATTTAAAAAACAGCAAAAAAGCATATTCGCCTTTCCAATCTTTCTCAACGGAAACTTTTGTTATAAAATTTTCGATTTTTTCCGTAATCGAAAAACCCGAAGGATTTACATGATATTTTTTCATCGCCTTAAGAGCGAAAACTTCAAACCACTTTTTTTCGGAACTCGAGGGTATCAAAAGTTGTTCTTTGTTGAAAAACGGAAGCAGTTTTTTTCCGTCAATATCGTCAAAAAAATATAAATTGTTTTCCGAAATCAATCGACAAGGTTCGTTCGTAAGAACCATTCCGGATTTGCCGAATAAATTCACAATGTTGCCGTTGTGCTTAATCGAAAGATGATATTTTGTTCCGTTTTCGGTTTTTTCGATATTGAAAACGGTTTTTGCCGGTTCGATTTTAATTTCAAGTGCATCTTCGGGGTACAAAGTCGTAAATTTATCTCTCTTCAGATAAAACGATAAACCTGCTTTTTTAATTTTATCAATAACAATAACAAGTTGCTTTTCGATAAACGGTCTGATACGTTTTTCAATGTCGTCTTTACTTAAAGTTTTAAAAAAATCGTTAGTTTTTTGCCGTTTTCCGAAAATCTTTGTCAGATTTCTGTCCGAATACGCATCGACTGATTTTATAATACTCAGCTCAGCATCCGATAAACTGCCTGACTTTTCGGCAACTTCGGGAGTAACTATTTCAGCAACCTCAATAAAATGCTTGTTTTTTCTTTCATAAAAGAAGGGTGTTATTATAAACCCTAAATTCTTATAATTTCGTATGACGGCAATAATTTTTGACATATTTAATTTTATAAACAGATGCCGAAATTAATAAAAATCAGGTTTTATTAATATTCTTGAATAATTATTTACAATTTTGCCTGAAAAATTAACAATATGAAAGCTCTTGCTACAATCGGATTACTGATTTTATCAAATACATTTATGACTTTCGCATGGTACGGTCATTTAAAATTTTCACAATGGAATTGGTTTAATAAATTGGGACTGATTTCGATTATTTTAATCAGTTGGGGTTTGGCATTATTTGAATATTTTTTTCAGGTTCCGGCAAATCGTATCGGATACAAAGAAAACGGCGGACCGTTCAACCTTATGCAACTAAAAGTGATACAGGAAGTTATAACAC
>JAOZQB010000084.1:0-7811 GCA_029932445.1 Bacteroidales bacterium
AAAAAAGCAGGAATTTCTCCCTGCTTCAATTTCATTCTCTGATAAAAGATTTTATTTTTTCAATCGATACCAATACTGTGTTCTTCCTGCCCAACCCCAACTGTCAAGCGAACCTCTGACTTCTAACTTATTCGGGTTTTTACTGTCAATTTCCATGGTACAATGATAAAATTTTCCGTTTCCGGGATCCATAATTTTTCCGTCTTCCAAACCGTCGTCTCCGGCTTTCATCTTCAATAACATAACCATACCGACAATCGGTTTGTCTTTTAATGCACCTTTACATTTGTCGCATTTTTTATCTTGCGGCTCCAATAAAAGCTTTGTTATTTTTCCGTAATAAAACCCGTTTTTGGCTTTATAAATTTTAACGTAAGATTTTGCTTCCCCGGTATCATCATCAATGGTTTTCCACATTCCTACAATTTTTGACGCTTGAGCGTGTACTTTATTCGTTATGGTAAACGCAAAAAATACCGCAATTACAATTAATATTTTCTTTTTCATAATTAAATAGTTTTTAAATTTAACTCCTTAAAAGTAAAAATAAAAATTTAACCGGCAATATAATTTCACTTTTTTTCTGTTTTTTAGATTGAATTTCATAATTTTGAACAAATTTTTTAAACATTTTATGGAAAATATATTGGTCATCGGCGCTGCCGGACAAATCGGCTCCGAATTAACGGTTGCCCTAAGAAAAGAATACGGAAACGAACATGTTTTTGCAACCGATATTAAAGATGTTCCCGCAGATATAAAAAATGCCGGTCCTTCTGCTATTTTGGATGTTATGGATGATAAACGTTTGATTCATTTTGTTATTCGTCATAAAATCACTCAAATATATCACTTGGCTGCTGTCCTTTCCGGAAATGCCGAAAAATTACCGCTTCAGGCATGGAATATTAATATGCAAAGTCTGTTAAATATCCTTGATTTGGCAAAAGTTGTCGATGATATTCATCGCATTTTTTGGCCGAGTTCCATTGCCGTTTTCGGACCGACCACACCCAAACAAAACACGCCGCAAACTACGATTACCGAACCTTCAACCGTATACGGAATAAGTAAACTTGCCGGCGAACGTTGGTGCGAATATTTTAATACGCGTTATAATTTGGATATCAGAAGCATTCGTTATCCGGGATTAATCAGTTACAAAACAGAAGCCGGCGGCGGAACCACGGATTATGCCGTTGAAATTTTTTACGATGCCGTAAAACAAGGAAAATACGAATCCTTTTTAAAAGAAAATACCGCACTTCCGATGATGTTTATGAAAGATGCCGTGAATGCTACCGTTAAATTAATGACGGCACCCAAAGAAAATATTTCGGTAAAATCAAGTTATAATGTCGGCGGAATCAGCTTTACACCAAAACAAATTGCAGAAGAAATAAAAAATCATATTCCCGAATTTAAAATCTCATACAAACCGGATTTCAGACAACCCATTGCCGACTCGTGGCCTCAAAGTATCAACGATTCTGTTGCACAAAAAGATTGGGGCTTAGAAACAAAATATGATATTAAAGCATTAACGGAAGTTATGCTTAACGGTGTTAAAGAAAAATTTTACACAAAGAAATAACAGACTTTTAACTCTTTTTTTGTCTGTTTGCAACATTCTGATTTAAATCTTTTTATCTTTTTATCAGATAACAAAATTTTCTTGGTTTTTTTTAAAATATAAAGTTATTAACAGATTGATTAATTGATTACCAAAATTTTAACCGTTTTTTTTGAAAACATAACTTTTACTCCTCTTCCATTTGAGTTATTTTTGTTCTTACCATTTTTCAACCACATTTTTATTCATTTACAATGCAAGTAAAAGATCAAATTACTCTTTTTAATCCTACTGCTCAAAAAACCGGTTTTTCCTACGAAGATGTTTTTCCGCATGCCTTGAAGTATTTTAACGGTGATGAGCTCGCTGCTCGGGTTTGGGCAACAAAATATGCACTTAAAGACTCTTTCGGAAATATTTTTGAAAAAACACCGGATGAAATGCATCGAAGAATCGCAAAAGAAGTTGCTCGAATTGAACAAAAATATCCGAATCCTTTAAGTGAAGATGAAATTTTTGACTTAATCAAAGATTTTAAATATATTGTTCCGGCAGGAAGTCCGATGTCCGGTATCGGAAACAAACACCAAACCGTTTCTTTATCAAATTGCTTTGTTATCGGCGATGATAATCCGGCCGATTCTTACGGCGGTATTTTAAAAACCGATCAGGAACAAGTCCAGTTAATGAAACGCCGAGGCGGTGTGGGTCATGATCTTTCTCATATTCGTCCGAAAGGCAGTCCCGTGAGCAATAGTGCTTTAACCTCAACCGGCGTGGTTCCTTTTATGGAACGTTATTCCAACTCAACCAGAGAAGTGGCTCAAGACGGAAGACGCGGTGCATTAATGCTTTCAATTTCCGTAAAACATCCGGATGCCGAACATTTTATTGATGCAAAATTAGAATCGGGAAAAATTACAGGTGCCAATATCTCGGTAAAAATTGATAATGACTTTATGAATGCCGTTGCCGAAAATAAACCTTATCAGCAACAATATCCGATTGATTCGGATAACCCTACCGTAAAAAAAGTGATTAATCCGAGAAGTTTATGGAAAAAAATAATTAATAATGCCTGGAAATCTGCCGAACCGGGAATTCTTTTTTGGGATACGGTAATTAATGAATCTGTTGCCGACAGCTATGCCGATCAAGGATTCAGAACGGTTTCTACCAATCCCTGCGGGGAAATTCCGCTTTGCCCCTATGACAGTTGCCGCTTATTAGCCGTCAACTTATTTTCCTATGTTGATAATCCGTTTACGAAAGAGGCCAATTTTAATTTTGAAAAGTTTGAAAAACATACCCGATATGCTCAACGCATCATGGATGATATTGTTGATTTAGAGCTTGAAAAAATCGACGGTATTATAGAAAAAATCGATTCGGATCCGGAAGCGGAAATAATTAAAGCAACAGAAAGAAACCTTTGGGTAAATATTAAAAATAAGGCGATTACGGGAAGGCGTACCGGCGTGGGTATTACGGCTGAAGGCGATATGCTTGCGGCTTTAAATCTTCAATACGGCAGTGATGTTGCAACAGATTTTTCCGTAAAGGTTCATAAAACATTGGCTTTGGAAGCTTACCGATCTTCCGTTGAAATGGCAAAAGACAGGGGAGCCTTTAAACTTTACAATCCCGAAAGAGAAAAAAATAATCCGTTTATTGAAAGAATTAAAGATGCCGATCCGGAACTCTTCGAAGATATGCAAAAACACGGCAGACGAAATATTTCTTTGCTGACCATCGCTCCGACAGGTTCAACAAGCATTCTGACAAAAACAACCTCCGGAATAGAACCGGTATTTTTACCCTTTTATAAACGAAGACGTAAAGTCAACCCCAACGACAAAGACGTAAAGGTTAATTTTGTTGACGAAACGGGCGATTCTTGGGAAGAATTTAACGTTTTCCATCATAATTTCTTAAAATGGATGGACGTAAACGGAATTAATTCTGAAGATGCAAAATCATTTGATAATGAGCATATTCAAGCATTAGTAGAAAAGTCTCCTTATTATAAATCAACTTCTAATGATGTTGATTGGATTAAAAAAGTTCAACTTCAAGGCAAAGTTCAAAAATGGGTCGATCACTCAATCAGTGTAACGGTTAATTTGCCGAAAGATGTTCCCGCAGATATGGTCGGAAATGTTTATACCGAAGCTTGGAAAAGCGGATGCAAAGGTGTTACGGTTTATCGTGACGGCTCTCGCGACGGTGTTTTAATTTCCGCAGAAACAAAAAAGAAATCACAAGAAAATCAAGAAGAACACGCAAAAAGACCGGCTGTTCTGAATGCCGACATTGTTCGTTTTAATAATAATGATGAAGAGTGGATTGCATTTATCGGTGTAAAAAACGGCAGACCTTATGAAATTTTTTCCGGCAGAACAGAAGAAGATGCTTTGCCTGTTCCTAAATCCGTAACAAAAGGGAAAATTGTAAAACAACGTTTTCAAGACGGACATAAAAGATACGATTTTAAATACACGAATAAATTCGGCTTTAATATTACCATTGAAGGTCTTTCATATAAGTTTAATCCGGAATTTTGGAATTATGCGAAATTAATTTCCGGTGTTTTAAGACACGGAATGCCGGTGGAACATGCAGTTAATCTAATTTCTTCATTACATTTTGAAACCGATACCATCAATACTTGGAAAAAAGGTATTGAACGCGCGCTAAAACATTATATCCCCAACGGAACCAAGGCAAAAACCGGGGCTGTTTGTCAAGAATGCGGTGCCGATTCTTTAGTTTATGAAGAAGGTTGTCTTAAATGCCAATCTTGCGGCTATTCAAAATGCGGTTAGGCAATGATTTTTTTAAAATAAAAAGCCCGTAATTCACACTGTAATACGGGCTTTATTCATTTATTAATTTATCTCTTCACTTACTGTTTTTATTATTTTTCCGTCCTTATAGATTGCCGTTTTAATCAAGGTTCCTTTTTCATCATAAAAATATTGTTTCCCGTCAATTAAATAACCGTTATCAAAAATTCCTTCTTTATCTGTTTTCTTATATTTATTATAAAAAATATGATGCCCGTTGCCTTCGAAAATTCCTAAACTGTCGGGCTCTTTAAAATGTATTTTTGTTGTGTCTTTCTGTTCGGATTGATCATCCCTTTTTGTAACAACTTTTTCTTTAATTTCGTATATTACGATTGAATCCGTTTCTGTTTTCCCCTTGTTAAATACTTTTTCAGAGCGGATGGACCCGTCGGGATAATATTCTCGAATAATTCCTTTTTCTTTTCCGTCTTCCCACTCTCCTTCTATTTTTATTTTTCCGTTTTCGTAAAAATATTTCTGGTACCCTGATCGTGTTCCGTATTCATTATAATTCCAAGCATAAGAAAGTTTCCCGTTTTGATAATAAGCTTTGTATTTATTTACCCATTTATCAATAAGCCAAACGCCTTCTTCGGCTATATTTCCGTTTTCAAAAAAGATTTTTGCTTTTCCGTATTTTTCTCCGTGCCTGAAAGTAATTTCTGATTTTAAACTCCCGTTTGAATAGTATGATTTCCAAAGACCTTCTTTTTTTCCGTCAATGTAGTTTCCTTCCGTAATTTTTTCTTCGGAATAAGGTTTATGTTTTATCCAATAGCCCTGTTTAAAGTTATTATTATCAATAACATTTATCGTATCGCCTTTATAAATTTCATAACTTTGTGCATTTATAAAGCCGGAAAAGCTTAAAAGAAAAACAAGTATCGGGTAATTTTTTTTCAAATTCCGTTATTTTACTTTCCTATACGAAAAAACTGTGCCGGTGGTTTCATTTTTTAAGTCTTTTTTTTTCGAAATCGCTTATTATCTCACAGGAACAAATGAACATGACTTGCTATACTCTTATTATCAGAGACTTCAGAGTGAATTATTAATATTAAAATTTTTTATTATTATCGTAATAATCAGAAATATATTTCATATTTTTACCGTGTATTAAATTCAATAAAAATGAAAAAATTTCTGGTATACACATTTATCGTAATAATTCTTGCATTCTCAGGATATTATGCATTTGTTTATTTCTTTTCTTACAGTCAGGGCTATCGTGCCGGTGAATTGGTAAAGTTCAGTAAAAAAGGTGTTTTGTATAAAACCTGGGAAGGTCAAATCAGCCAAGAAGCCACTCAACCGCTTTGGAATTTTTCTGTTCAGGACAATGAACCCAAAGTGATTGAACAACTAAAAAATTTACAAGGGCAAAATGTTAAACTAAGCTATAAAGAGCGCTTTAAAACATTTCCGTGGTGGGGAGATACACATTATTTTGTAACTGCCGTTGAACAAACCGGTAAGATTTACCAAAATAATCTGACCGATTCTTCAAATAATACTTCGGAAAATAATCCGACAATCAAAGCGTTGAAACAAGAAAACGAGGCATTAAAACAGCGCATAAAAGATTTGGAAACAACGATAGATGTTTTAAAAAACACTTCAAATAAATAGCTATTTACAATACTGTTGCATTAAAATTTTTGCAAACGAAATACCGAGTTCCGATGCCTGCTTCAAATCGTTGCAGGCATTTTCTTTATTATTCATCTCCAAAAATAACAGAGCTCTGTTATAATATGCTTCAGCCATTTTCGGGTTTATTTCCAGGCATGTATTAAAATCACTTACGGCACCCTTAAAATCGCCGGCTTTTTGTTTTGCCAAAGCTCTGTTTAACCAGGCGGTATATTGTTTCGGGTCTAATCGGATTGAATAATCATAATTTTTCAGTGCTTCTTTAATTTTCCCCTGCAGCATTTTTGCTTTTCCGAGATTTGAATATATAGCTGCTTTTTCATCAGAATGTAATTCTAATGCTTTATTAAAATCTGTAACGGCACCTTCGATATCTCCGCTTTTTCCCTTCGTAACACCTCTGTTTACATAAAACTTCGCTTCATCGGGTTTAAAATTAAGTGCCAAATTGAAATCTTTTAATGCTCCCGCCAAATCTCCGAGTTCTGCCTTGGCATTTGCTCTGTTGTGATAAGCATCTGCAAATTGTGCATCTTGTTCCAAAGCTTTGTTAAAATCAAAAATTGATGCTTGAATATAGCCGGTATCTTTCATCAGCTTTCCGACTTCAAATTCCGAAACTCCGCGATTATAATAGGCATTTTTATAATCCGGTTTTCCTTTTATGGCTTTTGAAAAATCGGAAATTGCTTCTAATCGGAAATTCTTTGCATCTTCAAATCGCAGTTCATCCGTAGCTTTTGCTGCTTGCCTGTCTTTCATGCTCCCTAGATTATTTTGTGCCACAACCGATGTCGGTGATTTTTTTACCGTATCCTTCCAAAGAGTCTCGCTGTTTTGCCAAATATCGCAACGCATAAATGTTAATCCGCTCAATATCAGCATATAAAACCCGAATGTTCCGAAAATAATTTGTTTGTTTTTTGGTTTTTTCTCAATAAATTTCATCACTAAAATCGCAATTAACAAAACATAACCGATTGACGGAATATAAGCATATCTGTCGGCATGAACGGCACTTCCCACCGGAATAAATTGCAAAAGCAAAAAGATGTTCACAATAAAAAAGCCGATTGCAAAAGCTATTTCTTTCTTTTGTTTTTTAAGAAGCCAAAAAAAGAAAATACCGATTGCCGCTGCCGGAATAATCATTAAATAATACAATCCGGGAATTGTTTGATGAATAATATCCGGATAAGGATAAATCGCCGAAAGGTTGACGGGTATCAACAGCTGCCTTATATACACTACAAAAGCATAAGAAGCAATAGCCGTGCGTTGTAAAAAATCATAACCCTGCTCGTCAACCAATGCTTCACTTTGTTTTTGAGCTCCGACAGCAATCAGTCCGAAAATAATTGCAAAAATAAAAAAGGGTAATTTTTCAAGAATCACTTTTCTGTTTAACAATTTCCTGCCTCTTAAATAGTCAATAAGGATAAGTGTTACGGCTAATGATACGGCTTGTCCTTTAGAAAATAATGACAGTAAAAACAGAAGCATTGAAAAGATGTAATATTTTGTTTTTTGATAATCGACATATTTCACGTAGCTAATCAACGAAAGCACAAAAAATAACGAATACAAAACATCTTTTCGTTCAGAAATCCAAGCAACGGATTCAACATGCAAACTGTGAACCCCGAAAAGTAATGCCGCCAATACGGCAAGATTAAACTTTTTCAACAAAGCATATACAAACCAAAAAACCGATAAACTGATCAGCAAATGCAAAA
>JAOZQB010000084.1:7911-11900 GCA_029932445.1 Bacteroidales bacterium
TTGCGTTTCCGTATTTTTGCGTTCTCTTTTCATGCTTGTATTTTTGTTCGTTCATTAACTTTTCGAAAGTTCAAAACTTTCGGTAAGTGTTCAAAAACAGATTAAAATATTTTCAACATTTCCAAACTTAAATCATACAGTTTATCTTGAACTTCAACATCATAAGTAACCGGATTACTTTGCATGGGTCTGCGATTTTCAAGATACAAACCGGAGACCCCTTTCGTTGCCTCACTTTCTGCAGCATAAATCATGGTTGCAGCACCTTCGCTTACGGGCATTCCTCCGCTCCACGCAGCATTAAGCAGTTTTGTTTCTATCACACCCGGGTGTAAACAATTGACATTCACAGGATTCCCCTCAAACATTCTTCCGAGTTTATAGGTGTATAGAATATTTAGCATTTTGCTTAACGAATAAGCATTGCTCCCGGTGTATGATTTTTCACCTTGTAAATTATCAAAATCAATTGCCGAAGAATGAATCATCGATGTAACGTTTAATATTCTGCCGCCTTCGGTATCTTTAATTTTAGAAATCAACTGTTCCGTAAATAAGACATGTGCCAAATAATTAACTTGAAACGTGCGTTCAAATCCGTCTTTTGTCAACTCTCGTTTCGGAAGAAATTCTGCGGCATTATTAAACAGAATATCAATTTTTTTAAAATTATCATTTATGTCCTTTGCTGCCTCAACAACTTGACTTAAATCGCAAAAATCTGCTTTCACGGCGTAAACATCTTCGTTTATCTCCCGTATTTCTTTAAGTGTTTTTAAAATACGCTCGTCGTCTCTTCCGAGAATAATCACCTGGGCTCCTTTCCGAGCCGCCTCAATTGCGGTTTGTTTTCCGATACCGTCCGTCGCTCCGGTAATCAATACTGTTTTGTTTTTTAAATCCATAATTTCCTATATATTAGCCGTTTATAAATATTTTCTTGTTTTTTTCTTATAGTCCGTATATAAATTTCCGTATTTTTTTTCGCAAAACATTTCTTCTTCTTTGATAATAAAAGCGAGACTGTAAAAATGCAAAAAAGCGATGATAAATACAATTAATGACAGACTTACCGTAATCATTCCGATTGTTATTATTAAAAACGACAGATATACCGGATGTCTCGAAAATTTATAAATTCCGCCGGTAACAGGCAAATGATATTCCGAAACGGCGAAATAAAAAAGTGATCCGGCATACAGCAAAAGGCCTGAAATAAACACAAAAAGACCGATATAAAAAATCGTACTTCCTGTTTTCAGCGGAACAAAAACGGAAACAAAAAACAGTAAATAATACGTAATTTGATTTAACATTGTACAATATTTAACTTTCGGGGCTTCAACAAATTTTCCTATATTGTATTTCGGAAATAAAATGAGAAATCCCATATTCAACAATAAAAAAACAGCCGAAAACAACCATAAATTATTGATTGCCAAAGACAAGTCAAATATTGATTTAATAAAATTCATTTTTTCGTCAAATTTATGATAAAGATACTTTTAATTTTAATAACTTTACTTTTTTATTTTTCATTTCCTATGATGCTGTTTTTTTCACGTTTTAATTATAAAAGCACTTATAAGCAATTAATATTCAATATCTTATTTTTGTTTATTTTTTCTTTTTATGCTTCGTCTCAAAATGCGGTTGATTGCATTAATCCGCATAAAATACATCAAAAACACAAAAATAATTTTATTCATAATAAATACCTTGATAATTTATCAAGCTTAGACAGTCTGCAACCGGAGTGTTATCAAATCAACGAATCCGAAACCTACCATATTCAAGACGATTCTTTTATTGTTAAGGAAAATATTAATACCGTTTGGCAAAAGTATAAAACAATCAGCTTAAAAGATGCCTATTGCGGCGAATTAGTGAGTCTCGGTTTTGTATATTCTAAAAATAAAAAGAAAATTTATTACCTTAATGATGATTATGAAGGCATTCATGAAGGTCAAATTTATTTTATTCGTCTGAATTTATTAGGAGGTTTTAAACGGATTATTGTTGCTTATGAGGTTACAAAAATCGACGAGAAAATGAAAATGATGCAATTTTGTTATATAAACAACGGTGTTTCAGAAGGTTCACAGAGGATATATTTGTATAAAACCAAGGAGGGTTTCACAAAAGTTGAACATAAAACCTTTTATAAAAGTCATTCAAAACTCCGAGATCAATGGCTTTATCCCAAGTTTCACAAAAAAATTGTTTCGGAACTTCATCATAATTTAATGAAAGCTTTATCTTTAAATTAGAGATAAAATAAATTTTCCAAAATAGTATTTTCAATAAATTTTCCTTTTTCGCTCAAATACAAAACATTGTCTTTAAGCACTAAATTTCCGTTATGTATCTGTGTTTTTGCCTTATTAGTAAGAAATTCGGCAAAGCGGTTTCCGATTTTCTCGGATACATATGAAACATCCGTGCCCCACACGGTTCTTAATGTTGTTATAATATAATCGTTGTATGTATCGGCATCGGATAAAATTTCTTTTTCAAAATATGCGCCGGTCTCCCCTACTCGTGTGATGTATTCTTTCAAATTTTTGATATTAAATTGACGTGAATTTCCGTCATAAGAATGTGCTGATGCTCCGATACCCAAATAGTGTTTTTGTTGCCAATAGCCGGTATTGTGTTTCGAAAAAAATCCGTCTTTTGCAAAATTGGATGTTTCGTAATGAATAAAATTATGTGCTTTCGCCAGTTGTTTCAGAAGCTCAAATTGTTTCAAACTTTCCGTTTCCGGAATTTCATATATTCGTTTTGTTTTCAGATATTTAAGAAAAACCGTATTTGGTTCGTAAGTTAAATGATAAGCAGATAAGTGCGGAATTTTAAGCTTAAAAAATTCTTGTAAATTGTATTCCCACTTTTTTGTTGTCATTTCGGGCAAACCGTAAATTAAATCGCCGCTGATATTTTCAAAGCCGACATTTTGTGCTTCTTTTACGGCAAACAAGCTTTCTTTTGCCGAATGTCTGCGGTTCATCATTTTCAAATCATCATCAAAAAACGATTGAATGCCGATACTTAAACGATTAACGGGTGTTTTTCTTAAATTTTTTAAATATTCCGTACTTAAATCATCGGGATTTGCTTCAAGTGTTATTTCCGGATTTTCAGAGACATTAAAATCCTTGTAAATTTCCTCAAACAATGCATTTAATTCCTTTTCGTTTAACAAAGACGGTGTTCCGCCGCCGAAATAAATTGTTTCAACCGATTGGTTTTGCAAATAATTTTTTCTTAATTTGAGTTCTTGTTTAAGTGCTTTTAAATAATCATCTTTGTATTTTAAAGACAGCGACATAAAAAAATCACAATAAAAACATTTCTTTGCACAAAAAGGAATATGAATATAAATACCTGACATACAATGGTTTTTAAAAAATATTATAAGACGCTATCGATTTTTGTTTTTATTATTGTATTGTGTTTTCTTCCCGGTAACACAGCAAATAAACTTACTTTTTTTGATTTTCCTCATTTTGATAAACTCGTTCATTTCGGAATGTATTTTATTTTTTCTTTTGCCTTATTTCTTGATTTAAAAAACAATACCCGCATACAAAAAAAACAAATATTATTGATTATTCTGCTTTTAACGCTGTTTATCGGAGGAAGTATTGAAATTATTCAAAATTATTTTATTCCGCAGCGATTCGGTGATTGGTTTGACTTGCTTGCAGATTTGGTCGGAAGTTTGGTGTTTATTGCAGGATTTTTTCTTAAAAAAAATCGATGTTGATTTTTGACCTTCTTGTTGTTAAACCGCCGGCGCTCGTTTTGCTAACGAATGCCGCAACGCCCGGCTTAAAAGAATTTTTTTAATAATACCTGCCTTTCGGCAGACAGGCATCCCGATATCGAAACAAAATAAACTAAACAGTTTTTGAGCTGGTTTTGTAAGTAAAAACAAACGCATAGCACTTCAAAAGTGCTATGCGTTTTTTGTCCCTAAAAATACG
>JAOZQB010000287.1 GCA_029932445.1 Bacteroidales bacterium
ACATCGTTGATTTTTATTGCAAACCGTTAAATCTGGTTATTGAAATTGACGGTGAAAGTCATAATCATAAATATAATGAAGATAAAGAAAGACAAACAAATTTAGAAGAACAAGGTTTGCATTTTTTGAGATTTGATGATAAAGAAGTTAAACAAGATATGCCTAATGTGTTGAGAACTATTGAGATTTGGATTAAGGAATACGAAAGTAATCCCCCTAACCCCCTTTAAAAAGGGGGAATATGTCATCTTTGGTGACAAAGGAAAAAAAAAGAATTATCTTAAAATTGAATATTTTATATTATAAAAAAGAAACAAAATAGATACCTGCGAAATTCCCCCTTTTAAAGGGGGTTAGGGGGATTTAAAACGATAAAAAAATGAACAGCATTCAAACACACCTAAAACCGGAATACAATGACACCAAAGGCATCAGTATTCAAAATAAATGCAAAAAGCAATTGGAAATTAATACCGGTAATATCAAAACATCAACTTTATATACCGTTGATTATGAAATAAGTCCTGAGAATTTTCAAAAATTTGCCGAAAATTGCCTTAAAAATAAGATTACGGATGAAGTTCTTATTAATAAGGTGTACGATGATAATAAATTTCAAAGTTTAATTGCCGTTGCTCAACTTCCCGGTGTTACTGATGATATCGGTGTTTCCGCACAAACCGCATTAGCAGATTTTCTGAATAGAGAAATTGACATAAATGTTCAACACATTTTTACACAAGATATTTATTATATTGAAAATAAACTTTCGGAAGAAAATTTAACAACCATTGCAAAAGCATTCCTCGGAAACCCTTTAATAAATCATATCAATGTATTTACAAAAGAAAACGGCAAATTTGATTTTAAACCTTATATCCCGAAAGTCGAAATGCAAACCGATGAAACCGTTGAACTCATAGATTTGGATATTTCTGACGATGAATTAATTACACTTTCCGAAGATAAAATTTTGGCTTTAAGTCTTGAAGAAATGAAAAAAATCAGAACTTATTTCAAAGACGAAAAAGTTATTGCCGAAAGAAAAAACGCCGGATTAACGGAAAAATTGACTGATGTAGAATTAGAAGTATTTGCTCAAACTTGGTCGGAACATTGCAAACACAAAGAATTCAATGCCGAAATAATTTATGAAAATATAGCAACAGGCGAAAAAAAGACCATTAATTCATTATTTAAAACTTATATAAAAGGCTCAACCGATGTCATAAATGAACATCTTAAAGCGAATGATAATCATTGGCTTATAAAAGTTTTTGATGATAATGCCGGAACCGTTCGTGCAACAAAAGATAAACTGTTTGTTTGGAAGGTTGAAACACATAACTCGCCTTCGGCACTCGACCCGTACGGCGGTGCAATCACAGGTATTCTCGGTGTAAATCGTGATATTATGGGAACAGGTATCGGCGGTGCGGAACTCATGTTCAATACAAATGTGCTGTGCTTCGGTTCGCCGAATTATGATAAGAAGTTATTAAAAGGACAATTACATCCCCGAAGAATTATGGAAGGCGTGGTTGACGGAATTGAAGACGGCGGAAACAAATCCGGTATTCCTACCGTGAACGGTTCGGTAGTTTTTGATGATCGTTTTGCTGGTAAACCTTTGGTTTTTTGCGGAACAGGCGGAATAATGCCTGATAATTATCTCGGCAGAAATTCTTGGGAAAAACCTATTGATATTAATGACCGAATTATAATGGCAGGCGGAAGAGTAGGGAAAGACGGCATTCACGGAGCAACCTTTTCATCAACGGAAATTAATGAGAAATCACCGCAATCTGCCGTGCAAATCGGAAGTCCGATAACGCAAAAGAAACTCTCTGATTTTATGATAATTGCAGCTCGAAGAGGTTTGATTAAAAGCAGCACGGATAACGGTGCGGGCGGATTGTCGTCATCGGTGGGTGAACTTGCTGAAATAACCGGCGGAGCTATTGTAAATCTTGAAAAAGTCCCTTTAAAATATTCCGGTCTTAAGCCTTGGGAAATTTTTGTTTCCGAGTCGCAGGAACGCATGACCATTGTGGTTGAACCGAAAAATATCAATGCCTTTTTCGAATTGGCTGAAAATATGGAAGTTGAAGTTACCGACATCGGTTATTTTACAAATTCCGGTTTTCTTGATATTCGTTTTAAAGATAAAATTATTCATTATCTTGATTTGGATTTCCTGCATAACGGCGTTCCGCAAAAAAAGATGATTGCCGAACGTAAACCTACAAAATTGCAAGAGCCCGATGACATTAATGTTGAAGATTATAATGAAGTTTTATTGCAACTTCTGTCAAGTATAAATATCAGTTCACGTGAAAATATCATCCGAAAATACGACCACGAAGTTAAAGGCAAAAGTATTATCAAACCTTTGATGGGCGAACAAGGAACAAGTCCGCAAGATGCCGGTGTTATGCGCTTTAATCACGACAGTTTTGAAGGCATTGCCGTATCAAACGGAATTATGCCCAAATTCGGTGATATTGATGCTTATGAGATGTCCTGCGGTGCATTTGATGAGGCTGTAAGACAGATAATTGCGATTGGCGGAACCTTACCCAATACAAAGAAAAACGATGATATTTTTTGGACAGTAAACGATAATTTTAGTGTTCCGGACAGTTTGTATCATCCCGAGAAAAATCCTGACGGAAAAGAAAAGTTAGCCAAACTTGTTCAAATGTGTGAAGCACTTTACGATATGTCAACTTTCTATGATATTCCGATGACTTCCGGAAAGGACAGCATGAAAAACGATTTTAAAGCTGAAGGCATAAAAATATCTGTCCCTCCGACCATTGTTTATTCGATGGCGGCAAAAATAAAAGATGTCAGAAATACGATAACTTCCGATTTTAAGGCCGAAGGCGATTTAATTTATCAGGTCGGCACAACATATAATGAACTCGGAGCTTCCGAATTTTATAAATTACATAAAGAACTCGGAGCAAATGTGCCGAAAGTAAGAAAAGAAGAAGCAAAAAACACTTATTTAAAAATGATGCTGGCAAACGAGCAAAATTTAATTGTATCGGCACACGATATTTCAGACGGCGGAATGCTGACGGCTCTGGCTGAATGTGTTAT
>JAOZQB010000288.1 GCA_029932445.1 Bacteroidales bacterium
GGAGAACTATAAAAAAGGAGATGAGAGTTTGGTTGAGGAGTCTGAATAATTAATAATAAAATAATCAGACCTGACAGATTTTAAAAATCTGTCAGGTCTTTCTCTTTAAAGTTAACTCAATAATTTCATGCTTTTCCGGCGGGCTGTTGCCGTGTCTGTGCATTAGTTCGAAAGAAGAACCTGAAAGCAGCAATGAACGGCGAAGCCTGTTCAGCGTAGGAAAATAATAAAAAAGAGAATGCCGTTCGGAACAGCGTATTCGCCAGTTCAACGTAGGACAATAAAAAAAGCAACAGCCGTTCGGAGTAGCGTCTTCGCTACTTCGGCAATAAACAGTAGCTTGCAGCTACTTAAATGCGAAAGCATTTATTAATAAAAGAGCAAACAAAATATGTCAGAAACATATAAAATAAAAGACCAAAACGGAATGTATTTTTTAACATTGCAAATTGTTAATTGGATAGATATATTTACACGAAAAATTTACAGAGACATTATTATTGACAGTTTTAAATACAGTATTGAGAATAAAGGATTTGATGTATTCGCTTATGTAATAATATCAAACCATATACATTTGCTTTGTAAGAGTAATACAGATGATTTAAGCGGAACAATTAGAGATATAAAAAGCTTTACAAGCAAACAAATGTTGAGATATATACAAGAAGAAAATGAAAGCCGCAGAACTTGGATGTTAAACTTATTTGAATTTGAAGCTAAGAAGCATAAAAGAAACTCAAAATATCAAGTTTGGACACATAAAAATCATGCAGAATATATTTATTCAAATAAATTTATAAGACAAAAATTAGATTATATACATAATAATCCTGTAGAAGCAGGTATAGTGGAACATCCGGAAGAGTATTTATATTCAAGTGCAAGAAATTATGCAGGATTAGATAATTTATTCACAATTGAAATGTTAAGTTTACCATGGATTACAGTCAATTGAAAATGCTGTTGCATTTTAATAGGCTAAGCCTATTGATTATGAATGTCGTAGCTTGGAAGCTACGCCAAACTGGGTCGCAGGTTCGAATCCTGCTACCCCGACTTGAAAATGAGAGACTTACATTAATTTGTAAGTCTTTTTTTTGCCATTATTTAAGTTTTAATACTTCAATTCTATTTGTGAGAAGCATAAACGATAAATAGACCATAGCTTAGCTTAAATTTTAACTCCGAGAATCACAATATCGTCTGTTTGTTCTGATTCACCTTGCCACTCAATAATAGTTTTATCAAGAATTTCTTCTTGCTCTTTTAAAGGTTTATTCCATATTTCAAGTAGTAATTTTTTAAAATTACTGGCTTTAAATTTAGTGTTTTCGACTCCGCCGAATTGATCAACATAACCATCTGAAAATGTGTATATAACATCTTCTTTTTCCAGTTGAACTTTATGATTTTCAAAAGGTTTTTCTCTTAAATAGATGCCTATCGGATTTCTGGTTGCTTTAATTTCGTGTAATTCTCCGTTCCTGATAAGATATAACGGATTATAAGCTCCTGCATATTCTAATGTCATATTTTTATTATCAATAACGCATACGGCAATGTCCATTCCGTCTTTTGATTCATTATCCTTACCGGTTTGTCTTAATGATAATTTAACTTTTTCTCTAAGCTCATTTAATATATCTGACGGTTTATTTATATGTTTTTTATTTACGATTTCATTAAGGAAAGAAATACCCAACATACTCATAAAAGCTCCGGGAACTCCATGTCCGGTACAATCTGCAGTCGCAAAAACAATGGAATCCTCAATCTGTTTCAGCCAATAAAAATCACCGCTTACAATATCACGAGGTTTATATAAGATAAAATGATTCGGCAAATGTTTTTGAATAAGTTCTTCCGGCGGTAAAAGGGCACGTTGTATTCTGCTGGCATATTCAATACTGCTGGTAATATGTTGATTTTTCTCTTCAATTTCTTCTTTTTGTTTTACAACTTCAGCCGTTCGTTCTTTAACAATACCTTCCAATCGTTCTTTATCTTTTTGCAATCGTCTTGTATTGAATTTTACAATTAACCATACAAAAACTATAAATAACAAAATATACCCAAAATACGCACCCGCAGTTCTATACCACGGAGCATTAACAGTAAAAGTATATTCTGCAATTTCACTTTCCGTACCGTATATATTTTTTGCCTTAACTTTAAAGGTATAGTCTCCTTCACCTAAGTTTGTATATTCTTTAAATGTATTTTTTGTTGCTTTAGACCAATTTTTATCAAATCCTTCAAGGTATGTATAGTATTCAGTTTCTTTTTCTTCAGTATAAAATGCTGAAGCAAAATAAAATGTGACGGAATTATTTTCATACTCAAAAGAAGGTTTATATGTTTCCGGTTGTTTCAAATACACTTTCCCGTTTACAAAATAAGAACCGCCGTAAATAACAGAATCATTATTTACAACCTTTCTGATTAATGTTTTATAAGAAGACTTCGGATAAACTTCAGACTTGCTGTCATAAACAAATAAACCTTCGGAAGTTGATATCCATACCAAACCGTTTTTGTCAGGAAAAATAAACTTAGTTTTAAGTTGCGGTAAACGTTTAAATGTGGTACTGTCTATATAAAAATTACCGTCTCCTTGTTTTACGGCCTTGATAATTTCATCAAAATTATTAACATGTTTACTGATGTAGAATGTACCCGTATTATCTATAGCAAAGTCCTTAATATTAATTAATGCATTATGAAAGTTGTTCTTCAATTCTTTTTCTTCAACCAGTTGTTTTTTTTCATTGTCATAAACTAAAAGCTTATTATCTGTTGAAAAATATAACTTCCCGGAATATTTGAAAATTTTAAAATTTTCGGTTTTCGGAAAACCGTCTTTTTCCCCCATATATTTAACAATTGTATCATTTTGTTTTATGGTTAATCTTATCAGATCCTTTTTTTGTGATTTTACCCATAAATTACCGTATGAATCAGTATTTAAATCACTTATTTCGGTATTAATTGCTTTTATTTTATTTTTATACCGAAATGTTTTACCGTCGTAAGCATATTCAAGCAATCCTTCTACTTTTCCGGCAAAAACAGAATTATGATAATTAATCAATTTATAGGT
>JAOZQB010000289.1 GCA_029932445.1 Bacteroidales bacterium
TCACCGTTTGAATCAGCCGGACCGCCTGTGCCAATACTTTGATCAGCATCAAAACCATATACAGTATTAAATTGTGTTCCGTTTGCAGCTATTATATAAAAACCACCGGCAGCTATCGTTCCTGTTAAATCTACAGGAGTAGTTTGAGGTGTTGTATTACCGTTAGTATATCTGTTAAGCTGCCAACCCGTTGATAAATCAACTGCTGAACCACCTGCATTATACAATTCAACATATCTGGCACCTGCATCATTATCAGGATCTGCAAGCTCCGTAATAAAAACTTGCGCATTAACACTAAAAGCAAAAAGTGCTAACATTAAAAAAATAAAAACTTTTTTCATAATATTAAATATTTAAATGAATAAAACAATTCTCAAAAAAGGATTTCAAATTTACAAAATAAATTTTGAAATAACTTAATTTTATATTAATTCTTTTTTAAGAAATTGTCCCGTATAGCTGTTTTTGTTTTTAATAATTTCTTCCGGTGTGCCTGCAGCAATTACGGAACCCCCCGAAATACCGCCTTCTTTACCGATATCAATAATATAATCGGCAACTTTTATCACATCCGAATTATGTTCAATAACAATTACTGTATTGCCTTTTTCAACCAAACGATTTAACACATTCAACAACATTTTTATATCTTCAAAATGCAATCCCGTTGTCGGTTCATCTAATATATAAAGTGTTTTTCCGGTATCGCGTTTTGCCAATTCAGTTGCTAATTTCACCCGTTGCGATTCGCCTCCGGAAATTGTAACGGAAGACTGTCCCAGTGTTATGTATCCCAATCCGACATCTTTCAATGCTTTCAGAATTTTTTTTATTTTCGGAATATTCTCAAAATAATCATAAGCAATATTAATGGTCATATTCAAAACATCACTTATTGATTTGCCTTTATAGCGCACTTCCAAAGTTTCGCGATTGTATCTTTTTCCTTGACAGTCCTCACAATGTACATACACATCCGGCAAAAAATTCATTTCAATGGTTCGCAGTCCGGCACCTTGACAGGTTTCGCATCTTCCGCCTTTTACATTAAATGAAAAACGTCCGAGTTTATATCCTCTGATTTTTGATTCGGGAAGTTGAGCAAACAATTTTCTGATTTCATCAAACACTTTCGTATAAGTTGCCGGATTGCTCCGCGGTGTCCGTCCGATCGCTGATTGGTTGACTTCAATAACTTTATCAATATATTCAATCCCGGAAATTGATTGATACGGCAAGGGATTTTTATTCGAACGATAAAAATATTGACTTAAAATCGGATGTAAAGTTTCATTAATTAATGTAGATTTTCCGCTTCCCGAAACACCTGTTACACATATAAATTTACCCAAAGGAAATTTAACCGTAATATTTTTAAGATTATTTCCGGATGCACCTTTTAAAATAATTTCATTACCGTTTCCTTGTCTTCTTTTTTTCGGCACTTCAATTTTTTCTTTACCCGAAAGATATTTTGCCGTTAAAGAATTTCCTCGTAAAATCTCATCGGGTATTCCTTTTGCGGAAATTTCCCCTCCGAGCCTTCCGGCTCCGGGTCCCATGTCAATAATATAATCTGCCGAAAGCATCATATCTTTATCATGTTCAACCACAATAACCGAGTTTCCCGTATCCCGAAGTTGCAACAACGAATGAATAAGTTTGTGATTATCTTTTTGATGCAAACCAATACTGGGTTCATCCAAAATATAAAGAACATTAACCAGCTTGGAGCCGATTTGCGATGCCAATCTGATGCGTTGACTTTCACCGCCCGACAATGTTTTGGATGTTCTGTTTATACTCAAATAGCTTAAGCCTACATCCAGAAGAAATTGAATTCTGGTAAGCAGTTCTTTTAAAATTTCTTTTGCAATAATACTTTGTCTTCCCGAAATTTTTGTCTTAGCATCATTTAAAAATTGATAAAGCTCGGAAATATCAAGTTCGGCAAGTTCAGAAATATTTTTACCGTAAAATTTAAACCATAAGGATTCTTTTTTTAAACGTTTACCTTCGCAAACCGGACAAATTTCATTCGTAAAATAATTATTTGTAACTCGTTTGGATTCCGAACCGGGATTATTGACATGCCTTTCAAGATAAGAATAAATACCGTCGTAATCCAGTTCAATTTTTGATCGTATTCCCAAACCGACATTATCAATAATAACGGCTTCATCCGTACCGAATAAAATCTTATTCAGAACCTTCTCGGGGATTTTTTTTACAGGCGTTTTCAGACTTAATTTATCAGCCCTTAAAATGGCATCAATTTGCTTAAATATCAGTGAATTATCATATTCTCCCAATGGTTTTATTGCTCCGTTTTTTATTGATATTGAAGTATCGGGAATTACTTTATTTAAATCAACTTTGCTGATAACACCCAGACCTTTGCATTCCTGACAAGCACCTTTCGGAGAATTAAAAGAAAACGAATTCGGCTCCGGAATATTATAAGAAATTCCCGTATCGGGACACATTAAATTTTTACTGAAATATCTGGGCTTTCCGGCTTCGTATTCAGAAATAAGAATAACGCCTTTACCTTCTTTTAAGCCGGTTTGAACGGAGTTTTTTAAACGTTCCGAGTTACTTTCGCTAACTTTAAGTTTATCGATAACGATTTCAATATCATGGGTTTTATAACGATCTAATTTTAATCCGGGAGTTAATTCGGTAATTTCGCCGTCAATAACTGCTTGTAAATAACCTTTTTTCCTGATTGTAACAAAAAGTTCGCGATAATGCCCTTTTCGACTTCTGATAATAGGTGCGGAAAGAATAATTTTTTTATTTTTATATTCTTCGGAAATAATTTCAAGAATTTGTTCACTCGTATATTGCACCATTTTATTTCCGGTCTTGTACGAATAAGCTGTTCCGGCTCGAGCAAAAAGCAATCTTAAAAAATCATAAATTTCTGTTACTGTTCCGACGGTTGAACGCGGATTTTTATTGGTTGTTTTTTGTTCAATGGAAATAACCGGGCTTAATCCCGTAATTTTATCAACATCAGGGCGTTCCAAATTACCCAAAAATTGACGGGCATAAGCGGAAAAAGTTTCAATGTAACGTCTTTGACCTTCGGC
>JAOZQB010000085.1 GCA_029932445.1 Bacteroidales bacterium
TGCTAATGCTTGTTTATAAATAATGCCTTGTTTTTTATAAACGGGAGCTAATTTAAATTTTACCTGATCCGGTTTCATTAATCCGACACCTACCCAAATATTTGAAGGTACCCACTGATAATTACTGTTCGGACTAATAACAACAACTTCGTGTTGTTTGCCGAGTTTTCGCTTTGCTACAAGTGCGGCGGTATGTCCGGAAACTCCGGCGCCGAGGATTACAACTTTTGCCATTTGTAAGATTTTTTATGTTATAAAACACAAATATATTAAATATTTAACAAGTTTCAAATATTTTTAAGATTAAAATATATTTTATTCCGAAAATAGACATTCCCTAAATGATAATCTTTTAATAGTATATTTTTTTTAAATTTGCAGACAAAAATGTCTCCTCAACTTGTATTCATCGTAATTATTGCTTATTTTTCATTGTTAATATTTATTTCTTGGCTGACAAGCAGAAAAAGTAACACGGCAAGTTTTTTTACTGCGAACAAACAATCACCTTGGTATCTTGTAGCTTTCGGAATGATCGGAGCATCGCTTTCGGGAGTAACATTTATTTCCGTTCCCGGATGGGTAGCAGATACAAAATTTTATTATTTTCAAATGGTTCTCGGTTTTTTAGTCGGTTATTTTGTTATTGCAACCGTCTTAATGCCACTATATTACAGGTTAAACCTGATTACTATCTATACTTATCTTGAAAAACGATTCGGCTTTCGAGCTTATAAAACAGGTTCGGCTTTTTTTCTTCTTTCCAGAATAATCGGATCGTCATTCAGATTATTTTTAGTTGCCGGTGTGTTACAACTCGGATTTTTCAATGCTTTTCATATTCCGTTTTGGGTTACGGTTGCAGTAACAATTTCTTTAATTTGGGTTTATACATTTCGAGCAGGAATCAAAACCATTGTTTGGACCGACACTTTACAAACGTTCTTTATGATTACGGCTGTAATCGTTACGGTTTTCATCATCGGAAATAAGTTAGATTTAGATTTTAACGGAATTATAAATGTTATAAAAAAATCGGATTATTCAACGGTTTTTGATTGGAATTGGCAATCGAAAACAAATTTTTTCAAACAATTTCTCGCAGGTGCGTTTATTGCTTTGGTTATGACCGGCTTAGACCAAGATATGATGCAAAAAAACCTGACTTGCAGAAATATTAAAGATGCTAAAAAAAACATGTTTTGGTTCAGCATCACTTTAGTGCCCGTTAATTTAATATTTCTTTCACTCGGTGTTCTTTTATATTATTATGCAGCACAAAGCGGTATTCAAATCCCCGCAAAGTCTGATGATTTATATTCCTTTTTGGCTTTAAACCATCTTTCGGTTTTTGCCGGGGTTGTATTTTTACTCGGAATTACGGCTGCCGCATTTTCAAGTGCCGATTCAGCTTTAACGGCTTTAACGACTTCGTTCAGTATCGATTTTTTAAATTTGGATATTCATAAAACCAATAAAAAAACAAACAGGAAGAAACGGTTTGTTCACATCGGTTTTTCCGTTTTATTATTTCTTGTAATTCTTATTTTTAAAGCATTAAATGATGAAAGTGTTGTTTCTGCCGTATACAAAGTTGCAGGATATACTTACGGACCTATTTTAGGATTATTTGCTTTCGGATTAATTTCAAAACGAGAAGTAAAAGACAAAGCAATCCCGTTTATTGCCGTTATTTCTCCGATTTTAGTATATTTTATTAATATGTTTTCGGATACATTACTTTTCGGATACAAATTCGGTTTTGAATTGTTAATTGTAAATGGTGCTTTGACTTATTCGGGATTGTTTATTTTTTCAAAAAGAGCCGTTGTCGGACACTGATGTTCTTTTCTCAATTTTTAGAAGATGTCCGCTTTTCGGTGCAATATGAAAAACAAGTTCATTACCGGCATCACATGCTTCATACAGCTCTTTGTCGACCGTATATTTTACACCGTCAATAAAAAAATTATATAAATCAAACGGTTTCATTCCCTGATAATTTGCAACACTTCCGCTGCCGACCTCCCAATCTTTTCGCAAACTCTTCTTTTCAAGCACTTTAATTTCTAATAGTTTTTCTTTATTACTTATGTCCGCAAGTTTATTTCTGTTTATTAAAAAATACACCATACTGCAAAAAACCATTGTCCCGAGAAATACGAATGTAGCAGAATTAATATCTTTATCGGCATAATAAAGTACAGAACCCGCAATACCGAAAACAGCAAAAAACAAAGCAAATAATAATCCCGGGCGAAGTTCGTATTTTAAAAATTTAATATCCTCATCGGTAAGCTTAGCTTTCATTTTTTACTCAAAATAATTCTTAATATCATAGCCGGAATCTTTCAGAAATTTATCTTTTTGCATTAATTTTAAATCGCTTTGTACCATTTCTTTTATTAGTTCCTCAAAAGTATATTCGGGATGCCAACCGAGCTTTGTATTTGCTTTTGTCGGGTCACCTATCAGCAAATCAACTTCCGTAGGACGGAAATAAGTCGGGTCAACTTTTACAACGGTTTTTCCCGATTGCAGCCGGTCTTTATATTTGCCGGATACTGCTTTTATCACTCCGACTTCATTTTTTCCTTCTCCTTTAAATTCCAATTTAACACCGACTTCGGCAAACGAAGTTTTTATCATATCTCTTACGGATGTTGTCTTTCCGGTTGCAATCACAAAATCCTCGGGTTCATCCTGTTGCATCATTAAATACATGGCTTTCACATAATCTTTTGCATGTCCCCAATCGCGTTTTGCGGAAAGATTTCCGACATATAAAACATCTTGCAAACCGAGAGCAATTTTAGCCGTTGCTCTGGTGATTTTTCGTGTTACGAAAGTTTCTCCTCTAACCGGCGATTCATGATTAAATAAAATACCGTTGCATGCAAACATGCCGTATGCTTCTCGATAATTTACGATTATCCAATAGGCATATAATTTTGCAACACCATAAGGACTTCGCGGATAAAAAGGGGTAGTTTCTTTTTGCGGAACTTCTTGTACCAATCCGAACAACTCGCTGGTAGATGCCTGATACACTTTTGTTTTCTTCGTTAAATTTAAAAGTCGTACAGCTTCTAATAATCGCAAAGTTCCGATACCGTCAGCATTTGCTGTATATTCAGGCGTTTCAAAACTGACTTTAACATGGCTCATCGCTGCCAAATTATAAATTTCGTCCGGTTGCACTTCTTGAATGATACGAATTAAATTTGTGGAATCGGTTAAATCACCGTAATGTAAAATAAAATTACGGTTTTCAACATGCGGATCAAGATAAAGATGATCGATTCTGTCGGTATTAAAAAGTGAACTTCGCCGTTTTAATCCGTGAACGATATATCCTTTTTTTAGTAAAAATTCGGCAAGGTAAGCTCCGTCTTGTCCGGTAATTCCGGTAATAAATGCAACTTTTGACATCGTTTCTTGTTTTGCTTTTATAAAACAGTTAAGGTATCAAAATTAATAAAATAATGATACCTTAAAATAAGTATTGAAAAATTATTATTATAAATTAAATACCTCTTTCACTTTATCAACATAATCCAATTTTTCCCAAGCAAAAAAATCAACGTCTTTTGTGTAAGAGTTTCCGTTTGTTGAAAATGTAACTTTTTTTGAAAACGGTTCGCGTCCCATATGTCCGTATGCTGCTGTTTCTCGGAAAATCGGATTTTTTAATCCGAAACGTTTGACGATTGCAGCCGGTCGCATATCAAAGAGTTCATTTACTTTTTCGGCAATTTCGCTGTCGCTTAAATTAACCTTTGAAGTTCCGTATGTATTCACATATAAACCAACGGGTTGTGCAACTCCTATGGCATAAGCAACTTGTACTAAAACTTCATCAGCTACACCTGCAGCTACTAAATTTTTAGCAATATGACGCGTAGCATAAGCTGCCGAACGGTCAACTTTAGATGAATCTTTTCCCGAAAAAGCACCGCCTCCGTGGGCACCTCTGCCTCCGTATGTATCAACAATAATTTTTCTTCCGGTTAAACCGGTATCTCCGTGCGGTCCTCCTATAACAAATTTTCCGGTCGGATTTACTAATAATTTATAATCTCCTTTAAATAAATCTTTAATTTTTTCGGGGAGTTTTGCTTTTACATTAGGTATTAAAATATCTCTGACATCAGCATAAATTTTATCGAGCATTTGTTTATCCGCTTTTTCTTGGGAAATATCATCTGCTTTAATAAAGTCATCATGTTGGGTAGAAATGACAACGGTATCAATTCTTATCGGCCGGTTATTTTCATCATACTCAACCGTAACTTGCGATTTAGAATCCGGACGTAAATAAATCATTTGTTTCTCTTTTTTACGAATTTCGGCAAGTTCAATTAATAATTTATGAGATAAATCAATCGGTAAAGGCATAAAGTTTTCGGTTTCATTATTGGCATAACCAAACATCATTCCCTGGTCGCCGGCACCTTGTTCTTCATCAGAATCTCTTACAACTCCTCTGTTAATATCTTGAGATTGCTCATGAATGGCAGAAACAACACCGCAAGAATCTGCTTCAAATTTATATTCGCCTTTTGTATAGCCGATTTCTTTAATCACTCTTCTTGCCGTTTCTTGAGTATCGACCCAAGCCGTTGTTTTTACTTCTCCGCTTAACACGGTTAGTCCGGTAGTTACCAGTGTTTCACAAGCTACTTTTGATTCAGGATCTTGTTTTAAAAATTCATCTAATAATGCATCCGAAATTTGGTCGGCGACTTTATCAGGATGCCCTTCGGAAACGGATTCCGATGTAAAAAAATATGACATTTGAATAAATTTAAATTAATAAAAAAACAGACGGGAAAATATCAAAACAGAAGCAATGTTTTAGCATTTTTTTCTGCGGTTGCAAGCAATCAAATCTTTCCGCCGGAATGCAAAATTAAAGATATTTATAATAAATACAAATAATTAAAATTTAGTCCTTATTTCCGTGCAACTTAATTATTTATTATAATCTTTGTATAAAATTATTGTTGTCCGATTAATGTAATAAAATGCATAAATACGAAAATGATATTTTTTATATTCCTGTATATAAGCTATTTAACAAGGACTAAAGTCCATGTTTGTGTTTGTTTTTATTTTAACCCCCGACTTAAGTCGGGGGCTGAAGCAAACCACCGACATAGGGTTTTAACCCGTTGATAAAATTTTAATCGGACAACGAAGGTATAAAATATTAATTATGAAAATTATGAAAACTTATTCTAAATTATTATTCATTCCGGCAACGGTTGTTTCTGCTCTTATTTTTGTATTTTTATTTTCTCCTGAAAACAAACAAGATAACAGAAAGAAATATGAACGGTTTTTACTTTCCGAATCCTCAAAATTTTATCAAACTCAAAAACATCATTCAAAAAAATTTGATAAACCGGAGCAAGCTGCATTCCAAAATTTTTTAATGACTTTAGATCCGAAACTCGGCAGAATTCCGGAAGACCGATTATATAAATCATATCTGCAAACCAAACAATTTGCACCGAAAACAGAAACAATACTATGGGAAAATATTCCCGTTAAAATGGGCGGTCGTTCCAGAACCTTAATGTGGGATCCGAATGATGCCGGCGGAAATAAAGTATGGTCCGGTTCGGTAACCGGCGGATTGTGGTATAATAATGATATTACTGATGATAACTCGACATGGCAACCGGTTAATGATTTATGGCAAAGCTTAAGTATGGGAACAATGACTTACGACCCTAACAATACGCAAATTTTTTATGCAGGAACCGGAGAACCCGAAACAGCCGTTACAACCTATCGTGAATCTTCGGGTGTGGGAGTCGGTATTTATAAATCTTCTGACAGCGGTAATACATGGACTTTACTGTCTTCAACTTCTGATTTTAAATATATTACGGATATTGTGGTTAAAAACGAAAACGGTACAAGCGTTATTTATGCCGGTGTCGTTTCCGGAGTTTATCAAGGTGAAACACAGCAAAGTACACCAAATGACGGATTATACCGCTCTGCTGACGGAGGAACGACTTGGACACAAGTTTTACCCAATATTCCGGGTGAAACAGTTCCATACTCTCCTTCCGATATTGAATTAACGGCAGACGGCAGAATTTTTGTCGGAAGCATGCCGAATTTAAACGAAAAAGGGGCTGCAACAATCTTATTTTCCGATACCGGATTAAGCGGTTCTTGGACGACATATAATAGTTATGTTACAACTATCTTAGGAGAAACACCTTATAATATTCCCGGCAGGATAAAACTTGCAGCTGCTCCTTCAGATGCAAACGTCATTTATGCGGCAATTGCTTCGGGATCGGATACCGAAACCGTTGAATCTTTCAGAAAATGGGTTTGTAATCATATTATTCGTTCCGATAATAAAGGTGTAAGTTGGACAGCAAAAAACATCCCTCAAGATAATTGGGCATACCTTGCTTGGCACGCTTTGGTTATGAAAGTTGACCCGAATAATACAAATAATTTATATGCCGGCGGATTGGATTTATACAAATCAACTGACGGAGCTGTCTCATGGAATCATATTTCATCATGGTATGGAAATGAAAGTGACGGAAATTATGTTCATGCCGATCAACATAAAATTGCTTATAAACCCGGCAACTCGGATGAAATGATTTTTGCAACGGACGGCGGTGTTTTCTATACCTCTTTAGGAACAGATGAATATCCTGTTTTTGAACAAAAAAACAACAATTTTAATACGCTGCAGTTTTATTCTTGTGCTCTTAATCCTGCCGAAGGCAGTACCGATTATTTAGGCGGATTACAAGATAACGGAACCGTTATTCATCAAAATAATCAACCTATTACCGTTGATAACATGATTGACGGCGGAGACGGAGCATATTGTTTTTACGATAAAGACGAACCTAATATTGCAATTACTTCTTATTATGATAATTCCTATTCTTTTTGGAATAATTATAATTATATTAATTACGGAGGCGGTTCTTCCGGAACTTTTGTAAGTCCGGCAGATTATGATTCGGAACATAATACTTTATTTTGCAATGCCGTAACTTTTACCGGAAATTATCAAGATAAATTATTAAGAATAACCGGGATACCAAACAATCCGAATGAACAATTTATTTCAGTAAACACAGGCTCAACCGTTCCTTTTTCATGTATCCGAGTTTCTCCATTTTCACCTTCAAATAATACAACTCTTTTTGCGGGAACGATGTCAGGGGGCTTATTTAAAATTGAAAATGCAGGAACTTCACCTATAACAACAGAACTAACAGGGAACAGTTTTCCTGCTGCTGCAATTTCGAGTATCAGTTTCGGAGCTTCGGAAAATTTTATTCTTGTAACATTTTCAAATTACGGTGTTTCTTCCGTGTGGTTAACTGAAGACGGTGGTAACACTTGGACAGAAAAAGAAAGTAATTTGCCGGATATTCCCGTGCGGTGGTCGATTGTACATCCTGATAATCAAAAAAATGTGATGCTGGCAACAGAACTCGGTATTTGGACAACCGAAGATATAACAGCAGATAATGTAGTTTGGGATCAAGCAATTAACGGTATGGCAAATGTTCGTGTTGACATGTTAGATATGAGAAACAATGATAATATGATTTTGGCAGGAACACACGGCAGAGGTTTTTATACGGCGATTTATAATGTGTATCCGGAATCTGTTAATGATACTGAGAAAAGTGATATCACAATTTATCCGAATCCGTCAAACGGAATTATTTATATTAATTCAAAAAATAAATCTCAAAAGAATTATGAAGTTTATGATATAACGGGACGAATTGTAAAAAAAGGGATTCTCAATAATTCAGTCAATAAAATTAATTTAGAAAATGTAAGAAGCGGTAATTATCTCATTAAAATCGGCAATAAAACATTTAAGCTGATTTTGAGCAAATAAATATTAAAGTAACGCTGTTTTTTCCAGGATTTGAGTTAATTGAACTTTTAAGCTGTCAAATACTTTCAATTCCTCCAACAACCGGTTTAATTGGTCGTCATAAGTATCAGAACGCTGTAATTGAGCCAGTTGTTTTTTAATTTCTTCTATTTTTAATTGAACAATTTTCAATTTAAAGGTATCTATTAATTCGGGAATTAACTCATCCAAGTGTTTTTCGACACCGGTATTTACAGCTCCGTGAATTTGCCAAATTTTACTTAACTCTTGTTTTGGTCCTAATATTTCAGCCGCAATTTTGCTGATTTTTTCATTTTCATGTTTCAAAAAATAATCTTGTACCGATTCGGCATTATCTGAAAAATAATTCTCATAATCTTGAAATATTTCTTTATAAATCAAATTATGAAATTCCAAATCATCATTTTTAATTTCGGAAATAATAAATTCGGCAACCGATATTTTTTCTTCGGCATCTTCAATTTCAATAATTTCACTTCCGTAGGTAAGAAGAAAATTTAAAATCTCTTTTTCGATTATTTCAGAATAAATCCCGGCAGTTTCAATCGGCAATTGCGGTTTTGCCGGTTTTTGTTTAACTGTTTCGCCGTAATTTTTTTTCCTCCGGTCTTCAAAATTTTTCCGCAATATTTTCGTAACTTCCGAATACAATGCTTCTTCGCTGACATTCAGCTGCTTTGAAGTAGAACGAATATATTCTCCTCTTAAAATTCTGTCCGGAATAACCGAAATTGACTTAACAATATCCTTAATGAGTTGTGCGCGTTTTATCGGATCATTTTTTGCTTCTTCGGCGAACAAATCAACTTTAAATCGAATAAAATCTTCTTCATTATCAGCTATGTATTTTTCAATTTCTTCCGAACTGCGTTTTTTAGCAAAAGTATCCGGATCTTCACCTTCGGGAAGTGCAATAATGCGAACGTTCATTTCTTCGGCAAGTGCCAAATTGATTCCGCGTAAAGATGCTTTGATACCGGCAGCATCTCCGTCATAAATAATACTTAAATTTTTTGTAAACCGCCGAACAAGTTTTATTTGTTCAACAGTTAAAGAGGTTCCGGAAGAAGCCACAACATTCTCAATACCTGACTGATACATTGATATTACATCTGTATATCCTTCAACCATAAAGCATTTATCATGTTTAACAATTGCATTTTTAGCAAAATAAATTCCGTAAAGAATTTTCGATTTATGATAAATTTCCGACTCAGGCGAATTAAGATATTTTGCCGTTTTTTTATCGGCTTTTAATGTTCTCCCGCCAAATGCAATCACTTTTCCCGATAGCGTGTGAATCGGAAAAATAACACGTTCTGCAAAACGGTCAAACTGATAATCATTTTCTTTTGCAATTGTTAATCCGGTTTCAGTTAAAAATTGAAGCTTATAACCGGCTTTTACAGCATTCTCCGTTAGAGCATCTCTTTTTTGAGGACTCCAACCGAGTTCAAATTTTTTAATTATATCATCCCTGAAACCGCGCTCTTTAAAATAGCTTAAAGCGATATTTTTACCCTCATCGGTTTCATTAAGTGTTTTTTTAAAGAAATTTTTGGCAAATTCGGTAACGATAAACAAGCTGTCAATGGTTTGTTTTTCCTGAATTTTCTCTTCGGTAAGTTCTTCTTCGACAACTTCAATATGATATTTTTTAGCAAGAATTTTCAGGGCTTCCGGGAATGACACTTTTTCATGTTCCATTACAAACTTTACCGAATTTCCGGCAGCACCACAACCGAAGCATTTATAAATACCCTTTGCAGGAGACACAACGAATGAAGGTGTTTTCTCATCATGAAACGGACAATTTCCTTTATAATTTACACCGGCACGTTTCAAATTGACATAGTCTTTCACAACATCATAAATGTCGGCAGCATCAAATATTTTATCTACGGTTTCTTTGGGTATCATTTTACAAAAGGTCTAAATTTTGCCAATTTATAATTGTATGTTCAGTTCTTTTTTGGATATCATTTCCTCCGTAAACCAAAAATGTTTCGGAATCTTTTTTTAATTTTTTAAATATGTTTAAGTTTCTGAACATATCATTTTTTATAGTTTTAGCAGATTTTATTTCAATAGCTTTTAATTTCTCACCCGTATCTATCAAACAATTTATTTCGGTTTTATTGCTTTCTCGCCAGTAATATATATCACCGCTTAATAAACCGTTTTGTTTTTGTTTCATTAGTTCTGAAATAATTAAAGTTTCAAATAAACTGCCTTTTGCGAAATGATAATCTAATTGTTCCTCGTTTTTGATATTCATTAAAGAACAAGCTAATCCCGTATCATAAAAGTATAATTTCGGTGATTTTGAAATTCTTTTGTTGAAATTCCGGTAATACGGGGGAAGTAAAAATATTATAAAACTTGCTTCAAGAATTGAAATCCATTTTTGCGTGGTTTTATATGAAATACCTATTTGACTGCCTATTTCGCTTAAATTGACGATTTGTCCGGTGTGCCCTGCACAAATTTTCAGGAAAGCAGTAAACCTGTTTAAATCCGAAATGTTTAATAATTTTCTTACATCACGTTCAACATACGTATTTATATAATCAGGCAGCCATTCATCGGGCTGAATATTTTGGTCATAAATTCGCGGATATAACCCTTTTGTTATGTATGTTTCATATTTTTTATGATAATATTCGGTATTTTTCAGTTCGTTTAAAGAAAAAGGTAAAAGATTAAATATCGCCGTTCTTCCCGCTAAACTTTGTGATATTTTTTCCGATAACAGAAAATTTTGCGAGCCTGTTAATATAAATTGTCCTTTAATTCCGGAATTATCAACAATAAATTGTATTTGAGAAAAAATCTCAGGAACATTTTGTGCTTCATCAATAATAATTTTATTATTATATTTTTCAAAAAAACCGATAATATCCTGCTTTGCAAAGTCTCTTGTCGTTATATTTTCAAAATTTAAATATTTATAATCTTTAAAAAGATATTTTACCAAAGTTGTTTTACCGGATTGGCGAGGTCCCGTAACTGTTAATACCGGCAGTTTTTCAGACGCTTTTAATATTTTTTCGGATATGTTTCTTTTTATCATATTGCAAATATAAAGTATGCAAATTAGAAATCCAAATTCTAATTTGCATACTTTTTGAACAGTTGAGGAATTTTTGAAATGTTTTTAAGAAAAACTGTATGAATGCTTCCGAGATTATTTTTTTTCAATGCTTTCAGATCTTCTTTCATTTTTTTAAAAATGTTTTTGATGCTTTTATTGCTTTCACCGCCGATGCGCATTTTTATCATTACTTCATGCAAATAGGCGGTTGAAATTTTATATTTTCCTATAAATCGAAGAATTATATCATAGTCGGCAGCAATTCTGAAATTTGTGTCAAACAGCCCGTATTTATCATAAATTTCTTTTCTGACAAAGAATGTCGGGTGCGGAGGCATCCATCCTTTTTTTAATTTTGAAAACGTAAATTCTCCGGATTTCCAATAACGAATTATTTTATTCGTATCATCTTTTGAGACATATTGCAAATCACCGAATATACTGTCTGTTTTCTTTTCGGAAAAAAGAGTTGCCGCTTTTTCAATAACCGTATTGTCCGCATAAATATCATCCGCATGAAGAAATACAATAATATCTCCGCTTGCATTTTTAATCCCTTTATTCAAAGCATCATAAATTCCTTTATCGGGTTCGCTTATTATTTTTGAAATTTTTCCTGAATTCTCGTTAATGACGGAAAGTGTATTATCGGTTGATGCTCCGTCAATAATAATATGTTCAATATTTTTATACGTTTGCGATGCAACTGAATTTATGGCATCTTTTATCGTTTTTTCACTGTTATATGTTGCAGTTATTATTGAGAATTTCATTCGGTAAAAATAAAAAAAGAAATTGATATTATTA
>JAOZQB010000290.1:0-550 GCA_029932445.1 Bacteroidales bacterium
ATGCATAATATAACATTTTATGTTTCGTGAAATAACGAACCAAAAATGAAAAAAATTTATCATCTTTTAAATAAGTTAAAAAACATCTTTTTGGCTTCTTCCCATTTTTTTTTATTTAAACAATATCGAATTTTAGGGTATTCAATTTCACCTTGAATTAAGCCGGCATTTTTTAACTCTTTTAAATGCTGCGATAATGTAGAACGCGCAATCGGAAGCACCTTATCCAAATCGCCGCTGAAACAGCAAGCTGAGGATGATAAAAGCTCAACGATAT
Source organism: Bacteroidales bacterium (assembly GCA_029932445.1). Classification (GTDB taxonomy): domain Bacteria; phylum Bacteroidota; class Bacteroidia; order Bacteroidales; family JAADGE01; genus JAADGE01. The sequence continues at coordinate 278 of JAOZQB010000290.1, forward strand.
AAATTCTTACGGGATGTGAAAGTGCTTTTGCATACCTTGCCAGTTTTTCTTGTTCTCTGCTTATTGCTTGTATATTTTCCATTATTTAGTATTTCGTAAAACAACGAAACAAAAGTATATTTATTTATTTTAAGAAAATATATTATAAAACATATTTCATTAAGGAAAGAAATATATTTACTTTTGAGTAATTAAAAAATATGAATGACCGGATTAAAATATAATATAATACAAAAAATTTCAGTTATTTATCAACCAAATTAAATACTAAAG
>JAOZQB010000290.1:650-3077 GCA_029932445.1 Bacteroidales bacterium
GTGCAATAATAAATAACATCGGGTAAAGCCCGATGATAGTAACACGAATTAAAAATAAGCACTGAAGGTGCAAAATAATAATAAAATACAATGCCTCAATCACTTGCAAAAAATTACATACACATTACATTCAGTACAAAAAACAGATTTCCTTTTATTAATAAAAATATAAGCCGTGAACTTTTCAGTTATATCGGAGGAATTTGCAGAAATTCAGAAAGCAATCCTATCATTATAGGAGGAGATAAAGACCATATTCATATTTTATGTTTGCTTTCTCGAAAAATTGCTTTAATGAAATTAATTGAGAAAGTTAAATCTTATTCGTCAAAATGGATTAAAACAAAAGGAAATAACTATCAAAATTTTTATTGGCAAAGAGGTTACGGAGCTTTTTCCGTTAATCCTACAGAAATTGATATCGTTAAGAAATATATTTCAAAGCAAGAAGAACATCATAAGAAAACGACTTTTCAAGATGAATACAGAGCATTTTTGAAAAAATATAAAATAGATTATGATGAAAAATATGTTTGGGATTAAATTTATAAGATTTCGCACCTTCGGTGCTTATGAAAATCATTCTGATTTTACCCTGACCTAAAAGTCAGGGCTGTTGATTATCGCACCTTTGGTGCTAAAAATTTTATATGCATTATAAATTTTATCTTTTCAAAATAATTACAGCAAATTTATTACACAGATATTTAGCTCTGATTACAGCACCAAAGGTGCAATAATAAATAACATCGGGTAAAGCCCGATGATAGTAACACGAATTAAAAAATAAGCACTGAAGGTGCGAAATAATAATAATAAAAATTCATATTAATCCGTAAACATAATGAATATACAAAAAAATTACGATTACATTATCATAGGATCCGGTTTCGGAGGTTCGGTTTCGGCTTTGAGACTTTCTGAAAAAGGTTATAAAGTATTTGTTATTGAAAAAGGGAAACATTATAACGATGAAGATTTTCCGAAAACTAATTGGAATTTAAAAAGATGGCTGTGGATGCCTGCATTTCGTTTATACGGCATTCAAAAAATTACGTTTTTTAAACATATTTCCGCCATGAGCGGTGTAGGTGTCGGAGGCGGTTCATTGGTGTATGCCAACACCTTACCGAAACCTAAAAAACCTTTTTTTAATCACGGTTCATGGGCTGAGCTTGCAGACTGGGAAAAGGAACTTGCTCCGCATTACGAAACCGCATGGAAAATGCTGGGTACAACAGAAAATCCGTATCTCGGAGAAAGTGATATTGCTTTTAAGCAATTAGCGAAAGAAATCGGACAAGAAGATAAATTCAGACCGGTAAAAGTTGCCGTATATTTCGGTGAGAATGATGTTACGGTTGACGACCCGTATTTTAACGGAAAAGGACCGACACGAACAGGTTGTATTCAATGCGGTTCGTGTATGACCGGTTGCCGACATAATGCAAAAAACACCTTAGATAAGAACTATTTACATTTGGCAAAACAATTCGGTGCCGAAATTCTTGCCGAAAATGAAGTTACGGATATTATTCCGCTTGACGACAAAACAGGAGAAACCGGTTATAAAGTTATTTTTAAGCAATCTACAAAATTGTTTAAAAAACAACAAAGTGTTGAAGCAAAGGGAATTATATTTTCCGGTGGTGTGCTCGGAACCGTTCCTTTATTATTGAAACAAAAAAAGAAAAATCTGCCGAACCTAAGCAATAAAATCGGAAATAATATTCGTACCAACAATGAAGCATTAATTCTTACGGTAACATCCGATAAAAATAAAAATATGTCGGACGGAATAGCCATAGGATCCATTATTGAAGTTGACGAAAACAGCAATATCGAACCCGTCAGGTACGGTAAAGGTTCGGGCTTTTGGCGGCTTCTGATAATGCCGATGGTCAGTGAAAAGAATTTCTTTTTACGACTTCTGAAACTGTTTATTATTCCTTTTACGGCACCGATTAAATGGTTGAAAATCTTTTTTGCACCGGACTTCGGCAAACAAACTTCCGTTATTCTGTTTATGCAACATATTGACAGTACTTTAAAACTTCGTAAAAAATTACTCGGTATAGGCACTAAAGTTGAAAAGGGTAAAAAACCGACGGCTTTTATTCCCGAAGCACACAAAGTTGCTCATAAATACGGCAAAATTATAAACGGTAAACCGACGGTGATGTTCACGGAAACACTTACCGGTATTCCGTCAACGGCTCATATATTAGGCGGCGCAGTTATGGGGAAAGATAAAAACGAAGGTGTTATCGACAAAAACAACAAAGTTTTCGGATATGAAAATATGTATGTTTGTGACGGTTCGATGATGTCTGCTAATCCCGGTGTTAATCCGTCGTTGAGCATTACGGCAATCAGTGAGAGAGCAATGGGGTTGATTGAGAATAAGGTTTAAATAGTATGCAGTCA
>JAOZQB010000291.1 GCA_029932445.1 Bacteroidales bacterium
CGCACAATTTAATCAGGTCGAGGGTGCAGCAAAAACTAATTTTAAGTATTGAAGAGCAGATGTACAAAATAAATAAAAATATTTTGACAACTTTTCATTCAGTTTAACCATTACTGCTTCACCCATTTTCCACTTTCAAACAGGCCTTGCTGGTTATGGATTTTGTAAATATAAGTTCCCTGTGGGAGAAAAGAAGTAGAAATCTGTTTCCACTTGCCCTCAATATTTTCTTTTAAAACCAAATTGCCGTTCATATCAAAAAGTTCAAATGTGCTTTGAGAGTATTGTGCCGCTATTCGCACCCGTAGGAACTCTGTTCCTGGGTTTGGGAATACAAGGGCTTCGTGCATTTGTATTTTGGGATTTTCGGATGTGCTTGTTAGCAGACCTTCGCTGTTTAGCTTTAGGATGTAAATATCTCTTTCGAGTTCTGTTGTGTTTTTATAGTCGTATCTTGATCCTAGAAGCATGCAACCATTATCATTAGTTGCTACTATTGAGTTCATCATATAATAAGCCTCACCACCATAAAATCTTTCCCAACGGACATTTAATAAACTATCAGTTTGAGCAACAAAAAATCCTGTTGGTATTTCAGCAAAATCAAAGATACCACCATTAAAAATACCACCAAAGAAAATTGAATCCTTATTTAAAAAATCAATTCCACTAAATCTTGCAGGTAGTTCCATAGTATCCGGACTACCCCAAGAAAGAGATGAGTAGTTGCTTAAATCATTAATGCTTCTTTGATGTATAATACCAATATTATTATCTGAATTTTCTACCCAACGACCAGCAAGATAAAAAGAACTGTCTGTGTCCCATTTTATGCCAAACGGATTGACGTATGGTTCGATTTGTGTTTCTTCGGTTAAAATAAATGCTGAATCGAAAAACATATACCTATAAGGGACGAAAGAGGTCATTCCAAATCCTGCCATAAAGTATTTATTATCAGATATTTTTCTTGAATATGATCCAAATGAAGGATTTTCTGTGTATAAATGGTATTGAACACTATCCATACTAATGGAGTGCAATCCTAGAAAAGCAATATATGACTCAGGATGGGGGCCATTTCTCACACATCCCGATAAAAGTATTTCATTATCAAATGTAATTGAGGGCTCGGAATAAACAAATCCAATTGAGTCAGCAAAATCAACATAACAAGTATCAAATATTTCCAAATTTTGATTAACCTTACTAAGGTATATAGAACTATTGTATTTAGGCCCTCCAGTGTTTAAAAATGAATAAGTAAACCCATTTAACAAGAATGTATCTTGTGTTATTAATTCAATATCTGTAATTATGCAAGATTTCTCATCTTCTGTAATCACAATACTGTCAATTAGTTTCCCATGCTTATTTAGCTTTAACAAAATTCCACTTGAAGTATCAAAATCAGGTGTATATGGGTTTTTAGTTTGTCCAACACAATAGAAATTGCCATTAATATCTTCAATAGCATCGATTATAATTTCATCATTTACTGATTCTAGAATAAACTCAAAACTAGTTTCTTGGCACAACCCAATAATTGGTATTGTTAAAAAAATAAATATGTGAGTTATTATTTTAAAAGTATAATACATTTTACAACCAATTTAAACAAAGAGACAAGAAAACTAATCCTTGTCCCTTTTGTAAATAATATCTATTCTTGACTAGCATAATATGGAACAGCGTATGTAATCTTATATTGATGTAAAAATGGACCACTTGAGCCAGGTACTTGGTCATCAATAATTTCAATACTAATAAAGTCCTTTCCTTGGGGTCGAAACCCTTCAATATATTCTGTTGTATTCAGATCATCATAATTATAAATTAAATTATGAGCATCAGATAGCAAATCATTTAGGGTATTGACTAAAAGACACTTATCAATAGTGCTCGTTTCATCCCAATAAATTCTACCGTCATAACCAAGATTAGTACCTGTCCTATAAATTGTTATATAGTCTGTATACGATCCCGGCCCAGGTGTTTGTACGGCCGGATGGTTAATTCTGTACTGTATTTCATTTGAGCCATCAGAGGTAAAATCATTTCCATTGCAATTTCCGGCAAGACCACTTCCTCCATAAGTTCCCCAAATCCAATCATCATCAATTGGAGTATACCAACCAAGAACAAGATTAAACCCATAACCATTGGTAGCCTGAACATAGGCAGTATTGCCAATTATTTCAGTTAATTCAACATCGCAAAAAACAAGAAATTTCATGCTTGCATTAATTTGCGAGAGATGGTAGTCAACAGAGTCGAGCATCAACTGGTAAACTTCTTGGATATCCCTTTCTATTGCAATACTATCGCCATTAACATGCAGAGTGTAGTAGGATTCAACAGTAATAAAATCCCTTGAAGAAGAATCAGGATAGGCATTCTCATAACTGATCAATGCCTCAAGATTCCAAACAGCAGTGTCGATGTGCATATCTCCGCCAGACTTCATGCTGCTGTTCATTTTGTCCCCAAAACCTATAATCCTTTCCATTACTTGTTGTGAGTAGGAGGCCTCTGTGGGCTCATCCTTTAAATTGATATTTTTTTCCTTTTTACAGGAGTGAAAAACAATTGCCACAGTAGCGGCAATCGATAAGATAAATATAATTTTCTTCATTTCAATAAATTTAGAAGTTAATAAAATCATAAATACCGGTATAGGGGGTTGGCTAACCCTCCATAACACGGTCAAACGGTTTTTTTATTTATCTTTGCCGCTTAACCTCCTTTCTTTGTTTGGTGTTGGTAATTCGCATTTCAAATATCTTTCATTGCAAAGGGGTTTTTTTCCTTTTGCTGAGGTGATTACAAATAAAAAAGAAAACGGGCTTTGGTTGCTTGATTGTTTTCTGCCTACAAATGTATAAAAAAAAAAATAATAATAAACAAGTTTTTTTTTCAATTATTTTTTTTACAGTTGTCATAACATTGTTTTTAGTAAGAATAGATTCAGCAACTTTCCTTAAAAATCTCAAAAATATTTATTCAATTTTATCACTTTAACAGATTGTGTTACTTTTGCAGCGTTTTTTCAAAAGAAAAATATAGAA
>JAOZQB010000292.1 GCA_029932445.1 Bacteroidales bacterium
GGTGGTGTGAGAGGCGTACTGGCTACCGTTTGGTAGTCAGCCGTCTACTCGATTAGGTAAAGTTTTTATTCATAGTGATATACATTAATCGATGAATCTGTTTCCCAAGGTGTATGATTTGACATATCTTTAAAAAGATAGTTCTCACTATCATATATATAATCATATAATATCGAATCAGTAATAACATTATCTTCTGTATTTCTAAAATATTTTTTTGTTATATTATTCGTATTAAAATATCTATCTCCAATATGGTCATATAATAAATTTTTAAAAGGATTAATTGCATCATCATATTTATAAATACTTACTGATGCTAAGATTTTTAATGAGTCTTTGTCAAAATAATAATTATAAACGGAATCAATATTATTTCCCTTCATGAAATATTGGTGTTCAGAATAATTAACCGAATCTATCCAAAAGTAACCATGTGTAGAAAATTTCTTAATTAATTTTGAGTCTTTATCAAAAAAATATTTGTCTTCGTTAATTATTTTATTTTCAGAAAAAAAGATAAATTTTGTGAGTCTGTCAAGTGAATCTTTTTCAAAATGAAAATATTTTTCTAATGTGTCAAACTTGCTTTGATAAACAAAAACATCACATTGATTTAAATTGTATTTATATCTTAATATTACGCTATCCTTCATTCCCCAGACATTTACAATAGAATCAATTCTTTGGCCTGCATAAAATATTTCATTTTCAACTTTTGATAATCCTAAATTTTTACTGTAATAGTATAAAACATCCTTTTTAAGTTTCTTTGTCGGGAAGAAAAAACTTGCAGATATCAATATAAAGCTGCTTATAATTATGATGATTATTTTTTTCATTTATTATTTTACCTAACATCTGTATATCCGTAATTATCCGTTTATAACGGTTAAAATCTTTTTGGATAAACAGATTTTGCTTTTAAAGACAAATTTATTAAAAAATTGTAATTCTTAAAATAAAGCAGGAATTATTGCTTTACCAAATTCTATCGTATATTTTATCATCAATATAAGGTTGGTCTTCGATTGAATGTCTATCCGAATCTGCATTTTTTAAAGTTTGGTTATTTTCATACAATTCTCAATATATTAAAAACTCACGACAATTTACCGCATATGACTAATTATTTCTACTATCCGTTTTTCATTTAACTATCGGTAATTCAACATAAGATTGATATGTATTACCTGTATGAATTTTCAGTATGGTAGATTTACAGTTTTCCAATGTATTGTCAGAACTTATTGCCGGATTAAACTCATAATTAATGTTATCGGCTCCTGCAACAGAAAATCTTATTTTATGTCCTTTTTGAAATTTCCATGCAAGTGGTTGTAAAGCAAACCTGAGTTCAACAATAGAATCATTGGCAAAGGGTGTAAAGTCATAGTTGGCTTTTTTATATGAATGCCAAGGTAATTCCGGTTTAACATCATATAAATTATTTACACTTTCATTATTGTTATATTCTTTATGCCATCCTGCTCTTAATTTACCTTCGGTAACATAGTAAACAACACCGTTTTCATCCACATCGCTTAAATAGACATACACATCTGCATTTGCCTGATTTGAAGATACATAAAGATTTGCAACGGGATGTCCCGTTATCTTTGTGTCTTCAACAAGTTTTTCCGATTCAAATACAAGGCACTTTTTATCCTGTTCGGTTCTGAGCATTACCGAATCATTAAACAATGTCATTCTTTTTGGGTTTGTACCTATGCTATTATAAGCAGAACTGTGTGTAAAATCAACATTATAAGAATAGACGGTATCTTTAGAATATGTTGATGAAAGATTATTATCCGAGCCTAAGTAGAAGTTTGTGTTTGAACAAGATATCGGAGGCCAATTATTATATTGTTTCCACCCTGCAAAAGCAGTATATATTTTAACCGGTGCTTGCTCCTTAAACCCGTTTTCCTCTCCTTTTAAGTATGTGTCAAAAAACTGAATTTGCATTGATAAAAGCTCGTCCTTATAGTCATACTTATAATTAAACAGTTTCTTGTATTGAGTAGGAATTTCAGCCGGTAAATGAAAGCGCGGAGCCATAAAAAGATAAGCGGGGTTTGTTTCTTTCAGGTTGGCATAGCTTTGCACAATACCTCTTGAAAAACCATCAAAAAAACCACCCGACAATAATACAGGTATCTTTGTTTCTTTTAATTTTTGAATTAAAAAATCTACACTATTATCAGCCAGATTAACTTTTTTGCCAAAATATATTAAGGTGTCATCACAGAAACGAGCTTTATAAGCAATATCTTTAGGCCATAAATTATTCTCATGCTCTTTGGTAAGTGCTATATAAGGGCTGTTTTCTCTCTTATTTCCATCGGCATACCTGAACTCTTTCTTATCGTAGGCATGCATATCATTTAGGGCGATTACCGGAATTTCATCATACAAAATCCCGTCTCCGTCTTCATCAATAACCGGTTCCGAAGGATAGGAAGGAATGGAAAAAGAGGTATTCCATAAATTTCTGTTATTCAATTCTATGGTTCCTTCGGAGTAAAAGGTATTCCATTTTTGCGCATAAATTCCACCCGGACGTACAGCTTCTTCGTATAAATTATAAAATATCATTTCGGGTGCAATACATTTTAAATAGGGCGATTGTGTGCTTGCTGCTGCAAATTGCGACCACCCTTGGTAGGATTGACCTTTCATTCCTATCTTTTTATCGGACCATGACTGATTGGCTATCCATTCAAGTATTTCTTTTGCGTCTTGAATAAACATAGGATCCATGGTTCCTGAATTTCCTGTTGAAGAACCTGTTCCGCGCATGTCGGCAAAAACAAGAGCATAGCCGTTACTCGTTAGTGTGTTAATAGTTTTAATGCTCATTTTTTCATATACGGGACCCCATTTTCCTATTAAATACTTTGAAGCAATACGTTTGTACCATGGCATTTCAGGTACTGCTAAACTCGTTGTGTATGGCGAATAAGCTAAAATTACCGGTACCGGATCTGTGGTGTTTGTCGGCAGCAATATTGTGGCAGCAATATTAGTTCCGTCCGCCATTGTTATATAAGTTCTTTGTTTT
>JAOZQB010000293.1 GCA_029932445.1 Bacteroidales bacterium
GGATTAAATACCTGTTTATTGGGGCAAGAGATTTAGGGAGTTACTTTGAAAATTACATATATTTAAAATTAAAAAACATGAAAAATTACATATTCTTGATGAAATATAGTAAACAGCATACAACTTATTGTACATAACCGGAATTTGAAAATATATCATTGAGGGTTTTTCGAATGCCGGTCTCCAAGCATACCGGGCTCCAGTCTGCGGGATATGTAGTGATATTGAAAGTGCTGTGTTCGGTGTTGTCCCCATCCTTTATGTAATGACAAAATAGTTTCTTATTCAGTATGTTCTCAATATGCCTGAATACTTCAAATAACGAGCTGGGTTTTCCGTAAGCTAAAATAAAAGTTGCAGAGCCGGATGTTTTTGATAAAATTTTATGAGTAATGAAAGACCCAATGTCATCCGCCCGGACATAGTCGCGCAATGTATCCGGAGTGCCGAATATTGAGGATACCTTATTTCTTGAGCCATTCCATAAAAGGGTGGGAATTAATCCCATACGGTGATTTAACCCGGCAAACCCGTAAACCGAGGTCGGCCGATAAATAAATTTAATCATATCCCCGCAAGAGTCGAGGATCTGTTCCTGCTTTAACTTCATGGCAGCATAGGGCCTTTTTGCACAGGGTGCGGTATTGTTTACCACATTCCGCTTCCCTTCAAACAATCCGCCTGCGGAACTTAACATGTGAAATCGAACCATGCACGAAGGGTATTCCCTGGCAAGAGTATGCGCTAATTCCAATACATCAGAAAAAGAGGCAATCTCTGCCTGCGTCTCGCTGTCCTGCATGTTGAATCCACCTTTACCGGCACTCCACACAAAGTCTATTTTTTTTGGGGAATTCGATGTATGGGAGCTGTCATTTATTCCGGTTTTTAAAAGGTCATGAATACAATGGTGGATCATTGAACTTTCATTTGTCTGAAGAGCGGGTTTGTCCCATGAGAAAGGAAGCCTGTTTGTAACCTTATAGGAATGTTTACAAAGCGTTTGGACCAGATGTATACCGATCAAGCCGACACCAAAAACAGCTACGATTGAATTCAACTGATTATTTTCATCATAGCACTGATTATGAAGGATCAGCATCTTTCCTGTCCATGAAATAGTCCAACAGTATTTTATCCTTGCTTCGATCCACCACAAAAAAAGTCGGTTTTCCCTGACTGTGCAACAGAATGATTGATATGTATTCGATCAGAACACTTATTAACAGGAGGCTCATGCCACCCAAAAATAAAGTGATGACAACCAGTGATGCCCATCCTTTGATTTCAGTATCGACCCATCCAAAAAAAGCATTCAGAAAAATATAGCTTCCATATACCAGACTCAGGATAAACGCGAGAATTCCTAAAAAACCACCGATCCTGAGTACCTTGGTTTGAGTGGAAAAAATCATTCTTCTGGCATGGGATAAAAGTTTATGCAGGTTATATCCGCTTTTTCCACTCGCTATATGGCGTTCGTCCTTGAGATCGGCTTGAATAATCCCAATTCTCTCCGTAAACCAGGTGAGCGCAATATCAAGATAGGTGTCATGACTGCATACACTGCTGGATGCGCGGGCGATGGTTCCTCTGATCAGACGAAAGCTGTTGATGTAAGGTATGCTTTTGATGCCGGTTAACCTGGCGATCATGCGTTTATATAAGCGGGAGCCTAAATCCCTGACCAGATTCTGATGCACGGCTTGTGTCGGATTGGCATATACAATATCGCATCCATCCTTAACCGTCTTTATCAAAAGCGATTCAATAAGTGCGGGAGGGTGTTGGAGATCTTCATCCAGCGTCACCACCCAATCGCCGGAAGTGTATAGTATTCCCGCCTCTGTGGCCGGATGCTGGCCAAAATTACGGGATAGGCTGAGAATGGAAATCCAGGGATAATTTTCAGACAGAGAATTGAGTACGGCCAGGGAATTATCAATAGAGGCATCATCCACGAAAATAGCTTCTGTCAGCTCAATGGGCGCATTGCTTTCGATCCACCTGGTGCGAAGATTATCAAGTTGTTGAACTAAAGACTCAAGATATTCAGAGCCTGTATATACTGGCGTTACCGTTGATAATTTTATTTTTTTTAAGGGATTCATGAGTCAACACTATTGGGAATAAAAAGAAAATTCAGTAAAAAATTATAAAATAATTATCATATTATATAACTTAAACCAAGGATATTCTAAAGACAGGGAGTTTATTTTTTTCAAGTATTTGAATTGACATTTAGACAAGCATTCTATATGTTTTACTTCAAAAAAATAATAAAGAACTTTAAAATTCAACATGTTATAGATTATGATTTTTAATTCATTACACTTTCTTTTCTTTCTCACTATCATAACAACAACCTATTTTTTGATGCCACAAAAATACAGGTGGTTTTTATTGCTGGCAGGCAGTTGTTATTTCTATATGGCCTTCATCCCTGTTTATATTTTGATAATGGCACTTACAATTGTAATCGATTATTTTGCAGGCATATTCATAGAAACATCAAGCGGAAGAAAACGAAAGCTGTTTTTAATAACAAGTCTTCTTGCAAATATAGGTGTTTTAGCAATTTTCAAATATTATAATTTTATTAATCAAAATGTAACCATCTTATTGCATTTTTTCGGAATTGAAAATCCAATACGATTTATGTCGATACTGCTCCCGCTTGGATTATCTTTCCATACCTTTAAAGCGATGAGTTATACCATAGAAATATATCGCGGCAACCAGAAGGCGGAAAGAAATTTTGGAATCTATGCAACATATGCCATGTTTTTTCCTTTGTTGGTAGCAGGTCCGATCGAACGCCCTCAAAACCTGCTGCATCAGTTTTATGAAAAACACTATTTCGACTATGACAGGGTGGTTGATGGGTTGAAATTAATCACATGGGGGCTGTTTAAAAAAGTAGTCATAGCCGATCGTTTAGCTCTTGTTGTGGATAACGTTTATAACAATCCCCACGAACATGCGGGACTCAGTTTGATCATTGCCACAATATTTTTTTCGTTCCAGATATTTTGTGATTTTTCAGGATATTC
>JAOZQB010000294.1 GCA_029932445.1 Bacteroidales bacterium
AAAAAAAATCGGTTAAAACCGACTTTTCTTATTTAAAATGATACAAGAAAATAATTGTTCCGACATAAGCCGGTTTTTTTCTGTCTTTTATTTCTAATGTTGCACGCATTTCTGCCTTACAAATTCCTCTGAGATCTTGAACTTTCATAACTTTTACCGTTAATCGAACTTCGTCGTTAACTCTTACGGCTTCACTGAATTTAAAATTATCAATGCCGTAGTTAACCAACATTTTCACATTATTAACTTCAATAATTTCATTCCATAAAGGCGGTAAAACGGACAATGTTAAATATCCGTGAGCAATCGTGGATCCGAATTGCGATTCTTTTTTTGCCCGTTCTTCGTCCACATGTATCCACTGATGATCCATGGTAGCATCGGCAAATTTATTGATTTGCTCTTGCGTAATTTTCATGTAATCGGAATAATCCAAAGTGCTTCCTTCTAATGCCGCAAATTCTTTTAAGCTGTTTATTACTGTTTTAGCCATTTTTTATGATTTTAAAAATCCGAAAATAACAAAGATTATATTGTGTGCAAAAAAATTAAAAATTTTTCTTTGCCCAAGAATCTCTTAAAGGAACAGTTCTGTTAAAGATTATTTTATCTTTTGATGAATCTTTATCGACACAAAAATAGCCTTTTCGTTCAAACTGAAAACGATTGCCGACTTTTGCCGTTTTTAAAAACGGTTCGGCTTTGCAATTTTCTGTTACGGTTAAAGAATCGGGATTTATAAATTCCGTAAAATCTTTTTCTTTATGTCCGTCGGGCGACTCATCTGAAAATAATCGGTCATATAATTTTACTTCAACATTTAGAGCATGTTTTGCCGATACCCAATGCAAAGTCCCTTTTACTTTTCTGCCGTCGGGTGATTTTCCGCCTTTTGAAAGCGGATCGTAAGTACAAAGAAGTTCGATAATATTACCGTTTTCATCTTTTACGACTTCATTACATTTTATGAAATAAGCGTAACGCAAACGCACTTCTCCGCCGAGCTTAAGTCGGAAAAATTTCCGATTTGCTTCTTCTCTAAAATCCTCTTTTTCAATATATAATGTTCTTGAAAAAGGTATTTCGCGTTCGCCCATACTTTCATCTTCGGGATTATTTATTGCCGACAAAAACTCTTCTTTGTCCTTAGGATAATTTGTAATTGTAACTTTCAACGGATCAAGAACGGTCATGACACGTTGAGCTGTTCGATTTAAATGTTCTTTAATGCTGTATTCCAACAAACCGACATCAATAATATTTTCACGTTTTGCCACGCCTACTTTTTCGGCAAATAATTGCAGAGCTTCAGGCGTGTATCCTCTTCTTCGTAAACCGGAAATCGTGGGCATTCGCGGATCATCCCATCCGGAAACAAGTTTCTTTTCAACCAGTTCAGCTAATTTTCGTTTACTCATAACCGTATAGCTTAAATTTAAACGAGCAAATTCAATTTGTCGCGGACGGGTCCTGCCTTCTTCATAAATATGGTCTAAAAACCAATCGTATAAGGGACGATGGTTTTCAAATTCCAAAGTACAAATTGAATGTGTGATGCCTTCAATATAATCCGATTGTCCGTGTGTGAAATCATACATAGGATAAATGCACCATTTATCAGCTGTTCGGTGATGCTCAGAATGTTTTATACGATACATAATCGGATCGCGCATATGCATATTCGGCGAACTCATATCTATTTTTGCTCGCAGCACTTTTTCGCCGTCTTTAAATTCACCTTTTCGCATGCGTTCAAATAAATCTATGTTTTCTTCTGCAGAACGGTTTCTGAAAGGACTTTCTTTACCGGCTTGTGTCGGTGTTCCTCTGCTTGCCGAAATTTCTTCGATGCTTTGGTCATCAACATAAGCGTAACCGTCTTTTATGAGTTTCACTGCCCATTCATAAAGTTGTTCAAAATAATCAGACGCATAATGAACATCACCGTGCCATTTATAGCCGAGCCATTGAACATCTTCCAAAATAGAGTCCACATATTCAACATCTTCTTTCACCGGATTGGTATCATCAAAACGAAGATTAGTTTTTCCGTGAAATGTTTCACTTAAGCCGAAATTCAATATAATAGATTTGGCATGTCCGATATGCAAATAACCGTTCGGTTCCGGAGGAAATCGCGTGATAATCTCTTTATGTTTTCCCGATTTTAAATCTTCTTCAACAATTTGTTCTATGAAGTTTAATGATTTTTTTTCTTCTTGATTTTCTGTTATGTTTTTATCTGTCATTCTGTTTATCGTAAAATTTATACGGCAAAGATAAAATGAATTATTGTTTTTTAATACATTTGCGAATTGATTTTAATTTAAAGAAAATAAATGGGCTTTATTGAGATAGAAGGAATGGAATTTTATGCCTACCACGGGCATTACGAAGAAGAGCAAATTGTAGGCAACCGTTTTTTGATAGATTTGAAAATTGAAACCGATTGTTCGGAATCTGCAAAAAGTGATGATATCGAAGATGCGCTAAATTACCAAACAGCATATAAAATTATTAAAGCTGAAATGAAGAAGAAATCAAATCTTCTGGAAAATATTTCCGGCAGAATTATAGATGCTTTGTATGAAAAATTTAAAAAAGCACAATCAATAACAATTAAAGTATCAAAAATGAATCCTCCTATGGGCGGAAAAATTAAAAAAGTGAGTATTACAATGACAAAATAAAAAAACGATGGAAAATAATTTAACAATATATAATACCCTGAGCCGAAGAAAAGAAAAATTTGAACCGATAAATCCGCCTTTTGTCGGAATGTATGTTTGCGGACCCACCGTTTACGGCGATGCTCATCTCGGTCATGCACGACCGGCAATTACCTTTGATTTACTTTTCAGATATTTAAAATATCTCGAATATAATGTTCGTTATGTTCGTAACATTACCGATGTAGGGCATTTGGTAAATGATGCCGATGAAGGTGAAGATAAAATTGCAAAAAAAGCAAAACTCGACCAAGTAGAACCTATGGAAATTGTTCAAAAATATACGAATAATTATCATCGCAACATGGATGAGCTAA
>JAOZQB010000295.1 GCA_029932445.1 Bacteroidales bacterium
AAATCTTCAAGGGCTTCTTTATCATTTACAATATCATCGCTTATTTCTACGGATAATATTTTTTTATTGCCGGTTGCTTTAACTTTTATTAAGCCGTTTTCGACTTCAGCTTCAACAATTGTATTGTCAAGTTTCTTTTTTATCTCCTCTGCCTGTTCTTGCATTTGAGACATTAATTTATCGAACATTTTCTTTTATTTTAAAAATTTATTTACGGTTAATAATAAGCGTTCTTGTTTTATCGGTTTTTCAAGATATTCATCACAACCGGCATCATACCCTTTTTGTTTCTCATTTTGCATGGCATAAGCGGTTTGAATAATTATCGGCATTTCCGGTTTATATTTCTTTATAATTTTTGTTGCTTCATAACCGTTCATAATCGGCATTTTTACATCCATTAAAATGACATCAAAAGGAATTTTTTCCGCCACCACTTTTTCAACCGCTTCTTGTCCGTTTTTACTCCAAATCACTTTTGCCTGAGTTTCGCGCAAAGCTTCTTCAAGATAAAGATAGTTCATTATTTCATCTTCGGCAATCAGAATTATTTTATCCGACCAATTAAATTGACTTGTATTTATTTCTTTATTATCCAACTTACAAATTTATTTTATTATTCTTCTGGCTCCGAGAATACGATCCTTAAAATACTTGATGCTTAAATCAGAAATCATAACCCCTCTCGAAGAAGATGCATGAATAAATTTTACGGTTCCTTTTTTGTTGGACACAACAATGCCGAGATGTCCGGTAACACGTTTGTGTTTATTGCTTCCGGTAAATAGTAAAATATCCCCTTTTTTGCAATCTTTTACACTAATTTTTTTTCCGGTATTTGCATAAGCAGATGAACTTCGCGGTACATCATAGCCGAAATGCGAATACACATACTTAGTATATCCGGAACAATCAAAACCGGTTTTTGGCGTATTCCCGGCATAAGTATATCTTACACCGATTTGCTTTTTTGCATAGTTTACTACTTTATCACGCTGTATTTCTTCTTTACTGTCAGATCTGCGTATTTCTTTTGTTTTTGTTGTATGACACTGCGAAAAAAACAGAAGTATTGTAAATGATAATAATAAAGATATTTGTAATTTCTTCATAAAGTCGTTTTTTTATCTTCTTGAAAGCAATGCCAACAATCTTAATATCTCAAGATACAACCAAATTAAAGTTACCATAAGACCAAAACCGGCAAACCATTCAACGTATTTCGGTTGTCCGGTATTTATTCCTTTTTCGATTAAATCAAAGTCTAAAACTAAATTCATTGCTGCAATAACAATAATAACAAGAGAAAGAATAATTCCCATTGTTCCGAGTTTAAAAAAGTCAACACCGCCGCCGAATGCTCCTGCAATTAAGTTTAATATATAAAAAACAGCAACACCGCCTGTGGCAATAATAATTCCTTTTTTAAATTTAGGTGTTGCTTTTATAACACCTGTTCGGTATAAAATCAGCATTACAAATAAAATAGATAATGTTAAACCGACTGCCTGAATTATTATTCCGCTGTAAAATTTGGAATAAAATGCTGAAATTGATCCGACAAAAAGTCCTTCAAGTAAAGCATAAATAGGTGCCGTAATCGGTGATTTTTCAGGTTTCATAACCGTAAATATTGCTACAATTAATCCGCCGATTGCTCCGCCCCAAATTAAAAGCATCGGATTAATGCTTCCGGACAAAGTCATTCGCCAAGATAAACTTCCCGTTATTAAAAGCAATAAAAATAATAATAAGGTTTTGTTTATCGTTCCGCTTAATGTCATCGGTTCAGTTAAAACACCGGCTTGTGTGCGGATGTTTTCAAATCGTTTTTCGCTTAATACGGGGTTTGTTGTTTTTCCGAATCTCATAATATTATATTAAAAAAATCAAATTGAAATCACACAAAAATAATAATTCTGAGGATTATTCAAATATAATGAAAGATTTATTTTTATATTTTATAATTTTGCACTTCACAAAAAGAAACAAAGCACTATGAGTAAGAATATGATTTTAGATAAATTAGAAGGTGTTTTTGACAGATATAAAGAGGTTGAAAGGTTATTATCAGACCCTTCCGTTGCATCTAATCAAGAAAATTACGTTAAGCTCAGTAAAGAATACAAAAATCTTGAACCGATTATAAATGCCTATAAAGAATTAAAAAACATCATCGAAAATATTGAATCTTCAAAAATTATGCTTCATGATGAAGATGATGATGAGATGAAACAAATGGCAAAAGATGAAATTGATACTTTAACAAAGCGAAAAGAAGAGTTGGAAGAAGAAATTAAAATATTATTGTTGCCTAAAGATCCCGAAGATGACAAAAATGCCATTGTTGAAATTCGTGCCGGAACAGGCGGCGATGAAGCCGGTATTTTTGCCGGTGATTTATTCAGAATGTACACAAAATTTTGTGAAATTAAAGGTTGGAAAATTGATATTAACAATATTACGGAAGGAACACAAGGCGGTTATAAAGAGATTGTTTTTCAAGTAACCGGTAAAGGTGTTTACGGTATTTTGAAATATGAATCCGGCGTACATCGTGTTCAACGTGTGCCGGATACCGAAACACAAGGCAGAGTACACACTTCTGCCGCTTCGGTTGCAATACTCCCCGAAGCTGAAGATATCGACATTGAAATTAATGACGCTGATGTAAGAAAGGATACTTACTGTTCTTCGGGTCCCGGCGGACAATCCGTTAATACAACCTATTCAGCCATTAGATTAACACATATCCCGACCGGTTTGGTGGTTACCTGCCAAGATGAGAAATCGCAAATTAAGAATTTGAAAAAGGCGATGAAAGAATTGAAAACACGTCTTTATAATTTAGAATATCAAAAATATTTAGATAAAATTTCATCAAAACGTAAGACAATGGTTTCCGGCGGCGACCGTTCGGCAAAAATACGAACCTACAATTATCCGCAAGGACGGGTTACTGATCATCGAATTAAACTGACCTTATATAATCTGCAAAATATTTTGAACGGAGACATTACCGAAATCATTGAAAAATTA
>JAOZQB010000296.1 GCA_029932445.1 Bacteroidales bacterium
GGTGTTAATAGTTTAGAATGGGTGTTTCATGTGTTTATTATTATAATTTTCAAAGGTCACATAGGAACACCCGCTTGTAATCTTTTTTCATTTTTCTTAATATTTGCGAGCAATAATCATTTCCTCGTGTGTCAAAATTTTTATCATGGGTGTTTCATTTGACAGTATTATCCTTTTATGTTATAAATGCTATAATGATTAACTTATATTTAGTTTTATTTTTTTTATTTTTCGATTATCTGCTGCATCAATCGTAAACGCATATTTTCCTATTATTATTTCATCACCTTTTTTAGGAATTTCGCCTTGTTTTTCTAAAATTAATCCGGCTAATGAATCAGCTTCTCCTCTGATACTTTCAAAAATATCTTCTTTGATATCTAAAATTTTATAAAAATCATTCAGCTGAATTTTGCCGTCAAAGATATAATTCTTAGCATCAATTTTTTCATAAAGTAAGTTTTCTTCATCGGTTTCGTCACTTATCTCACCAACGATTTCTTCAATAATATCTTCCATGGTTACAATTCCCGATGACCCCCCGTATTCATCAGTAACAATGGCTATATGAATTTTCTTTTCTCTGAATTCTTCTAATAAATCATTGATTTTCATTGTTTCGGGAACAAAGAACGGCGGTTTTATAATTTCTTGCCACAGATATTTTTCATCATTAATATTTGCAAGCAAATCTTTAATCAATAAAATGCCTTTAATATTATCGAAATTGTCTTCATAAACCGGAATTCTTGAGAATCCGGATTCAATAATTAAAGATTTTAATTTGTTAAAAGAAAAATGAATATCTGCAGAAATCACATCTACACGCGGTTTCATAATTTCCTTAACGTCAATACTGCCGAAAATAACAATGCGTTCAAGAATGTCTTTATCTTGTTTAATATCTGCTTCGGTAAGTTCCAAGGCATCGGATAAATCTTCAACCGAAACATTTTTTTTCATTTTTAAACGCTTGTTAACAATTGATGTTGAGTTTATTAACACTTTACTTACGGGAGAAAATAATTTCATTGAAAGCATCAAAGGTATAACCGTAAATTTTGCAAATGAAACGGAAAATTCCGAAGCATATACTTTGGGAATGATTTCACCGAAAAGTAATAAAATGAATGTAATAATTCCGATTTGAATAATAAATCCTATTACCGGAGATGCCGAAAAATCAAAGGCCAAGTTTAAAATATATGAAGTGAGTATAACAATTCCGATATTGATAAAATTATTGGCAATTAAAATAGTTGCCAATAACTTTTCATGGTTTTTTAAGAGGTGCAAAATAAAACCGGATTTTTTTGTTTCGGATTTCTTTAATTTATCTTTTTGCTCCGGGGATAATGAAAAGAAAGCAACTTCGGAGCCGGAAACCAATGCCGAAGAAAATAATAAGATTAAACTACCGGTTAAGCCGATATAGAATCCTGTTGAAAGTGATTTAATAATAATATTCAGAATGTAAAGTGTCTGAAAAGGTTCCGGGTCCAAGGGTTTAAGATATTAGTTAATAAAAAGAAAAGATGCCGGAATTTGCCGACATCTTTTTTCATATATCATACATTAAAACGGTAAATCATCAACATCATTAAAATTTTCGCTGTCGTTTATATCAACAGGCGGTTCCTGAACATTTGTCGATGCCGAATTTTGATTGTCTGATTGATTTGAACTGCTTTTACTGTCGAGCATAGTCATGTCGCGACATACAATTTCGGTAAAATATTTTGTTTGTCCGTCTTTATCTTCGTATTTACGGTGTGTTATTTTTCCTTCAATAAATAATTTTGAACCTTTTTTTACGTATTTTTCAACGACTTTTGCCAGCCCTCTCCAAGCAACAATATTGTGCCATTCGGTATTGGTTACTTTTTCACCGTCTCTGTTTTTATACGATTCGCTTGTTGCTAAACTGAATTTTGCTACAGGAACATCTTCTTTGATGTATTTAACTTCAGGATCATTACCGACATTTCCGATAAGAATAACTTTATTTACCATGGTTTTTTATTTTATAAGTTTTAAAAAAGTAAAGTTAATTTGTTTTATATTAATAACAAAATTTTGATTTGAATTTTAGAAAAACTTAATTCTTGACAGTTTATTTTTTGAGTTGATGTTTTTATATTTATTCATAACGTGGATATAAAAAAGGTAAGGGATAAATCCGCAAATACTTTCATTTATAAAAGTAGCAAAATTTTTGGGTTTTTGACCTCTTAAATTATTTACAAAAGCAAAATCGCAAAGATTTTGCGGTGCTTGTTACTTGTTGCTACTTTTCAGGTTTGTAATTTGTCCTTATTTTTTTTTATACATTTGTTAGGCTTCGTTTATCTTTCTTTGTTTTTCATATACTCTAAAAATGGTTTCGGATTATTACCACGATAATTGAAAGATGCAATAAATTTATCAAAAACCGTTTGGTATTTCTTATAATCTTTTTCTGTCATTGAAGCAAATGTGAAAATCAAAAATGCATCATTCGTTTCCATGTAAACAACTTCCTCTTTGTATTTATCTGTCAGATTAGAAAAAGAATAAAGCACACCATTTTTTATTCCTCCTGTAAAATCGGCAGGAGTTCTTTCATAAGTTAAGTCAGGATATTTTTTGAGTAATTTATCTAAATCTATTTTAATGTAATCTGCAAAGTTTTCATCAGATGATGCTTTATCAATTCCATTTGCAAAAAAATAATTTTTTTTGATTTTATTTTTGTCTTTGCTGGGATAGAAAAAACAAACTAACCCAATCTTTTTAGCAAGTTCTTTATCATTAATCCAGTCATCAGGTGTGTCAATTGTGAAAATATGTTTTTTGCCGTAAATGACATTGAGTTCGGGAGTTTTTTCATCTTGTCCATATGTCATATTGAAAGATGAAACCCAGACAAATATGAAACTAAATATTATTATTTTATGTAGCATAGTTTTTTCTTATGAAGCCTAACGGCTGACTAGGCAACTGTGCGGAGTTTAACAGATAACTTCTCGGTTTGCTC
>JAOZQB010000297.1 GCA_029932445.1 Bacteroidales bacterium
ACTTTTTCACCGCGTTTTTTGGCTTCTGTAACTTTTTCGGCAGAAAAATAAATTTTTGCGGAAATAGCCGAACGCGGAAGAACGGAAATTCCTTCCGAAAAGCATATCAATTCCGAAAGACTTTTAAAATCAATCGTTTCGGAGAAAATTTGACGTAAATGATACGGCTGAACCAATTTAATAACTTGATCTTTATCTATAATGCCTTTTTTGAATAAATCAGTTGCAGAAAGCAAAGATGCTCTTCCCGTAAGTTCGGATTTATTAAGTTGCAGAACAGCAAAAAGATGTGTGTTTGCATACGATTCGGCAGCAAATTCTATTGTAACAGGTGATTTTTTACTTTTTTCCAGTTCCTGAAGTGAGGGCGTAAAATGATAAACTTCCGGATAACTTTCCTTAATTTCACTTCTGTCAAAATACTCTTTATCAGTGGTTTGAATATTCCCGGACATGATATCTTCTCCGAAGATATTTTTCGAACTTTCAATTTGATAACCTAATCCCGTTCGTGAATGTCGGCTGTATAAAATGCCGGGGTAGGAGTTTTCATCTCGAACGGTCCAAACCATTTTCTGCAAAATAAATGACGGATATGTTTTCCTCCGAATTAATGTATATGGTAATTCTTTGTTATCCTCAAAAAACTCCGTTGCTTTTTTCAATAAAAAACTGATTTGATAATATGGGTCTGTTAATAATTTTTTATCAATTTCGGCGATGAGGTCATAATAAGTTTGAATATGTTTATAAATTTCTGCCGTTGATGAAAAATACAGAGTTTCTTTAAGATTAGGAATTTCTTTATTATGATAAAGTACAGAATATAAGGTCATTAAGTTGTTTAAGTATATTTTACCGGCAACTTTAATTCCGTAAAGTCTTTTCAGTTTTTCAATGGTTTCGGCAACAACGCCGGCATTCAAATAGGTGGGCATTAAACCCGGAATGTATTGCGGCATGGCACATCTTACGGCAATTACAAGAGGAGCATCACTGTCATTTAATTTTTCTCCCGTCATTTGTTCTAAATTGCTGATTGCAATCTTCAAATGTTTCTCTTTTTCGGTATCATTAAGGGAATACCATTCGGTTGTCAGAATTGAAAAATCGGGAACCGGATAGCTTTCTTTTATTAAATCAAGTAAATTGGAACCCTTGTGACTGATATGCGTTACAGGATAACTTTTGTCGGTACCGGAATGAACAATATATTTATTTTCAATCAGTTGAATATCTTTATAATACCATTCTTTATCATTTAAATATTGCTCACGATAAAAGTGAATTTTTTTTTGTGCTTCCGTATCTCCTTTTAAAGATGTAACAAGGAATGACAAATAATTTTTTGCTCTTTCGGTATCTTCTTGACATAAATAAGGGATATCCGCAAATTCAACATTGATTTTTTCGGTTTTTGAATTTTCAGATATTTGGTATTCAACTTCAGGCGGAATATACCCTTTTCCGGGTGTAACCGAATTATTTCTGTTCTGAACAAAAAACTTAATGTTGTAGTAATTCGGGTAATTACCGCGCAAAGTAAAATTGTATATTTTTTGCAAATGTCCCTTGTTCATATGTTAGTTCTATAACGATTATACTAAAATATATATTTAGTGTGAAAAATAATATCGCATTAGAAAATAATCTGCAGTATTAAAAACCTGTTTTGTTTTAAGTATATCTGAGGTGTTAACCAAATTGTTAAATGTAATTTTATCAGATACAGATTAATCATCTTATTTGTTTTTAACGGAAGTGATTATAAAATATAGAGTAATTTTTTATAGTTACAGTCTTTTTGATTTTTGTTTTTTTAAAAAAAAGTATCCCAAATATAACCAAAAAATAATTACCGAAAGCAAGCTGATAATATTTGAGATTACATAATATTGCGGAATATAAAAAAGTTCAATTTGATGTTTCCCTTTCGGCAGAACAATTCCGGTAAAACCGAAATTAACTCTTTGCAATGTTTCTTTTTTCCCGTCAACTTTTATTTTCCATCCTTTATCGAAAGGAATTGTGAAGAATAACAGTTTTGTTTTCGACAAATTTATTTTTCCGCTTATTTCCGATTGTTTGAAACTTGTGATTTGTAAAGTGTCTTCTTTAAGTTTATCCGTTTTTTGTTTGTAAATATCAAAATTAAATTGTTCGGGCGGAACGATGATATTTGTATCGTTTGGTGTAATTTGCTTAAATTCAGATAAATCAATTTTGTTATTGAAATCCTTTTCATAAACAAAACTGCTTAAAAGTGCTAATTGATTTTTGAAATTGTTTACGGAATGTTTTGTAATTGTTAAATGATATTTTTCGAAATAATCAATTCCGATTTTATTTTCTATGATATTTTCAAAAGATTGTAAATCCGGAAATTTTTGTCTGAGCAAGGGTTTTAATTGTTCAATAATCGTGTTTACCGTTTGAGCATTTGCCGACATTGACAGTTCTTGATAAATAAGATTTAAAGATTGCAGCGAAATTTGATAATTCATCAAAGATTTAAAATCATCGGCGGTAAAATATTTATCATAAGTATATCCGAAAGGCAGATAAAATCGATTTCTCAGGATTTTGATGCCCGATTTGTCGGCAATAGGATCAAAGCCGAAACGTATAAATTCCGGATGTTCCGATTTGCTGAGATTATATTTCACATTTGCAAAAGTTTGCAAAAGCGGATATCCTCGCAGTCCTGTTATCCAACGGGTTGCTGTTTCATCACCTTTTTGAATTAATCCTGTTTTTTCAAGGAAACGCACATAATTCAGTTGATTAAAAGAAGAATAACTTGTTGTTCCGTAATAATTTTGTGCCAAAGCATCGTTTAAACTGCCGTGAATTGCATTGCCGGATTGATAATCTTTTTCAGTTCTGAAAAAAGGTGTTTTGTCGATTGATTTTATATAATTAACGGCTTTTATCGAGCCATCGGCATAACCGGCTTTGTCTTTATTAAATTCGGTTTTGGTAACGGGTACTCGGTCGGCATA
>JAOZQB010000298.1 GCA_029932445.1 Bacteroidales bacterium
TCTTTTTTTTAGCATTATTTTTTAAAATGTTTTTAACAAATATTGAATCATGCATCATATTTTTGCTTGTCAGTTTTATATTGCAAAAAATAGTATCGGTGTTTTCTATGATAAATCCTCTTTGATAAATGTTTTGTCCGAGTAGATTTCCTAAAAAGAAGAATATTAGAAAAGCAGTTACGGAGATTTTTAATTTCATTTTATTGGTTTTTATGTGAATTTATTTTCCGATCGGTTGTGCATACAATTTAACATCACCGGCAGTAATTTTACTGTCACACAGAATTATTAATCTTTCAATAACATTTCGGAATTCACGAATATTCCCTGTCCATTTAATTTTTTGGAGTTCTTTTATCGCTGCTTTGTCAAATTTCAATTTTGCCGTTCCGTGTTCTTTGGTTATTTGATCCATGAAATGTTCTGCCAAAACGGGAATATCTTCAAGACGTTCATTTAAGGCAGGAACATTTATAAGAATAACGCTGATACGATGATATAAATCTTCGCGAAAACGTTTTGCTTCAATTTCTTCTTTCAGATTTTTATTGGTGGCAGCAATTACTCTGACATCAACTTTGATTTGTTTATCGCTTCCTACTCGTGAAATCTTATTTTCCTGCAAAGCTCTTAAAACTTTAGCTTGTGCCGATAAACTCATATCTCCGATTTCATCCAGAAAAATGGTTCCCCGGTTTGCTTGTTCGAATTTTCCCGTACGTTGTTTATGTGCTGAAGTAAACGATCCTTTTTCATGTCCGAATAATTCACTTTCAATAAGTTCCGAAGGAATGGCGGCACAATTGACTTCCACAAACGGTTCTTTGTTGCGTTTACTTTTTTCGTGTAACCGATGAGCAACTAATTCTTTTCCGGTTCCGTTATCTCCGGTAATTAAAACACGAGCATCGGTTTCGGCAACTTTATCAACCATATCCTTAATATGTTGAATAGCTTCGCTTTCACCGACCATTTCATATTTTTTGCTTACTTTCTTTTTAAGGACTTTTGTTTCTGTAGCTAATTTTCCGAATTCCAGTGCATTTTTTACGGTTATCAGTAAACGATTCAGGTCAAGCGGTTTTTCAATAAAATCAAAAGCTCCTTTTTTTATGGCTTCAACGGCAGTATCCACTGTTCCGTGTCCGGAAATCATAATAAATCGGGTATCAATGCCTTTTATTTCAGCTTTTTCCAAAACTTCAATACCGTCTGTTCCGGGCATTTTAATATCACAAAGCGCAATGTCAAAATCCTTTTCATCCAATTCTTTTAAAGCTTGTTTGCCGTCTTCGGCAAGCGTAACTTCGTGTTTCTCGTATTCTAATATATCTTTTAACGAATTACGAATTGCTCTTTCGTCATCAATAACCAGTATTTTTGCCATAATAAATTTTTTACAAAGGTAATTTTAGGAAAGGAATTTACAAAAACTTGTTTTAAACGGCTTATAACTAAAATATAATTGTATGATGTTTATTTGTTTGCAATTTCCCGGTTTCAAATTTCATTTATTGTTTTTTGCAATTTTCAACTTTAATCGATGTATGGTAATTTGTCCCCACGAAACGGCAATAAGAGAAGCCGTAATATTCCCGGATACCACCCCCCAACAAATTCCGCTTAATCCGTAGCCCATTTTAATTCCGAGAAACCAACTGAATAAAACCTGAAAAACCAATGTTCGCATAATGGTTATAATTAAGGAGTTCTCACCTTTTCCGATGCCTTGAAACATGGATGAAGTGAGCATTCCCAGGGGAACCATGGGCAAGAACCATATCAATTGACGCAGAGTTTTAATCAAACTGCCGGAAATATGAACCGTATCTTTTGAATAGGTAAATAAATATGTTAATTGAGAGGCAAAAATAAATATTAATGACACGATAAGGATTTCAATTAAAAATCCCATTTTAATTCCGTAAAAATATCCGATTGCCAATTTCTTCGGATTTTTGGCACCGAAAGCAGCTCCGGTAACTGCCGTCACACCGATTGAAATTCCGATTAAGGGAACCAATCCGATCATAATAATGCGCCAAGCACTTGTGAAAACAGCAACCCCGTCCGTTCCGTCCGATTTTATGATAAACGCATTTAAAATAAAAATTGCGAATGCCATCGACATTTGTGCTAAAGATGCCGGAACACCGACACGTAATATGTCTTTCAAAATTTTCTTATTGAATTTTAAAAAATTGAAATGAAACGAAATGTAAGTATTTTTTTTAATGAATAACCAATAAAAAGCCAGCATTGAGGTTGTAAACATTGAAACAAGCGTTGCCCATGCAGCACCGTTTATGCCCATATTTAAAGTGTAAATGAAAATAGGATCAAGGATGATATTTAAAATTGACCCTAAGCCCATAGCATACATAACTCGTTTTGTATCGCCTTCGCCACGAAGTATTCCGCTTGCAATATTGTTGAAAACCAATATAATTGTTCCGCTGATTATAATTTGACCGTAGCTTTTAATCAGGTCAACGACGGAATTTTCTGCTCCCATTGAAAGAAAAATAGTTCGAAGTAAGGGTAAAATTGTAATCGTAATAATAACAGCAATAACAATTCCCATAAATAGTGTGTGTCCGGCAGCGGTATCAGCCAATCGTTTATTATTTGCACCTATTTTACGCGAAATAGCAGAACTTCCGCCGACACTAATCCCTGAAGCCAAAGAAATAATAATCATAAAAACAGGAAAAAACAGTCCGACTGCAGCCAAACTGCCGGAACCTAATCCGGCAACCCAAATCCCGTCAACAATATTATAAAGTGTTTGAACCAACATGGCGATAATCATTGGTCCGGAAAGTTTGCGAATGGCTTTTTTAGGGTCGCCCAAAAGGGTTTTTACACCGCGTGTAGAATTTGTTTCTTGTTTATTTTGTAAATCTGTATTTTCTGTCATAAGTTTGCAAAGATATTAAATTTATGATTACCTCAAAGGTGTTGAACTCCTTCGGAGTTCGCTTTTATCTGCGATTTATT
>JAOZQB010000299.1 GCA_029932445.1 Bacteroidales bacterium
TTTTGCTTACGATGATATGGAAGCAAAACCTTATTCCGAAAAATATACTCCTAAACTAATTAAAACCGAAGCCGATGTAAATGTGTTGGAATTAACGCCAATATCACAAAAATCAGCCTATTCAAAGTTAATTGTAAAAGTTGATAAAACGAACTATTATCCTACGTACATGGAGTATTATGATAAAGGAAATCATAAAATTAAAGAAGCCGTTTATCAATTCGAAAAGATTGGCAAATACTGGAATGCCAAAGAAATTGAAATGACTGACCTTAAGAAAAATCATGTTACAAAAATGATGATGTCAGATGTGAAATATGATACAGGTCTGACTGATGATGATTTTACAGTAAGGAAGTTAAAACAATAGTGAAATTAACAAAGCCGCCGGTGTAAGATGAACAAACAAGAAATAAAAATAATAGTTTCTTAAATAATAGAAAAGAAATTAGGAATCTCAAGAACTGAAATAGGCTCTGAATCAACGTTGAAGGAGTTAGGTGCCGATAGTCTTGATGAACTTGAGATTATTATCGAGATTGGACGAAAACTTAAAATTATTCTTCCCGACGATATAACACTTGAAATGCAAAATGTCGGAAATCTTTGCAATTATATTGAAAGGGAAATCTGAGATATAAGCAACAAAACGTTATTCTTATGAAAGTAAGACTAAAAACAACAATAAAACATGAAAGCTATTTGCAAATATATACTCACGGGTGTTTTAGGCTGGAAGATAAAAGGAGAATTTCCGGATATTAAAAAGTCAGTCAGTATTTTTGCGCCTCACACAAGTTATTGGGATGGCTTTTATGGAAAACTATTTATGATGAGTACAGATGTACGGTATAAATTTTTGTCAAAAAAAGAGTTTTTCAAATTTCCATTAAAATATTTTTTTAAAGCTTTTGGTTCTATTCCGGTTGAGAAAAACAAAGAATATATTAATCAGATTGCTGATTTGTTTCAAACAAATAACGAATTGCACATAATACTTTCACCGGAAGGTCAAATACCAATAACAGACCATTGGAAAAAAGGCTTTTATTATATGGCAGCAAGAGCAAATGTCCCAATTATTGTGGGTTACATAGATTACAAAAAAAAGGAAATTGGAATTAAAGGGGTAATAACAGAAACAGCCGATTTAAAAAAGACAATGATAACAATAGGGAATATGTACAAGGATGTAAGTGCAAAAAATCCTGAGTTTTTCTCATTGGATAAAAGATTTAGTTAACATTCAAAAATATAATAACGCAAAATAATGAAACAAAAAGTAGCATTGGTATTAGGTAGTGGAGGCGCTCGCGGTACTGCACATATTGGAGTAATTCGTGAACTCGAAAAGCGAGGTTACGAAATAACTTCCATTTCAGGCACGTCGATGGGAGCTTTGGTTGGCGGGGTTTATGCTGCCGGTAAATTAGATGAATACGAATCGTGGTTGCGTTCCTTGGGCAAAATGGATATATTCAATCTGGTTGACTTTACATTGAGTACAAGTGGGATTATTAAAGCGGATAGAGTTTTAAAAGAAATACAAAAGTTTATTCCCGACCATATAATAGAAGAGTTACCAATTAGTTACGCCGCTGTTGTTACCGATTTTAAACAGAAAAAGGAAGTAGTTTTAACTGAAGGTAGTCTGTTTGAGGCAATACGGGCTTCAATTTCTATTCCTTTGGTAATTACACCAGTTCTAAAAAGTGATACCATTTTTGTGGACGGTGGTGTTCTGAATCCAATACCAACCAATAGAGTTGAACGGCAGAAAGATGATATTCTTATCGCAGTAGATGTAAATTCTCGCATTGCAAATCAAAAACCAATTGTCGAGAATCCGGATTTAGGGCATTTCGAGAAACTCACCTACGGTAAATTAAAAGATTTTCAAAAAAAACTAAGCAGTCTTTTTCCTGCACATACACATAAAAAAGAAAATACAGGGGTTGGGTATTTTAATCTTATTAGCGAAACATCAAGTCTTATGTTATCGCAGATTTCGAAGCTAACACTTGAAATATCCCCACCCGATATTCTTGTTGAAATTTCAAGAAAAGCATTTGGAACTTTCGATTTTTATAGAACTGAAGAGATAATTAAAACAGGAAGAAATGCAGCAATTGTTGCTTTAGATAATTACAAGAAATCTTTATTATGAAAAAGATAACAGCAATAATATGTGTCTTCAACGAAGAAAAAACAATTAAAGATGTAGTAATAAAAGTTGCCGATTACTTTTTCGATGAAGTAATTGTTGTAAACGATGGCTCGACAGATAAATCCGATGATATATTGAATACACTTAGTAGAAATTACGAATTCAAATATATTAAATTGGAGGAAAACAAAGGCAAAGGTTTTGCAATGGCAACGGGTATTGAAAACGCAACCGGTGAAATCATTGTGTTTGTCGATGCCGACTTATCTGACTTGAAAGAAGACCATCTGTTTGAATTGACTATGCCCTTAGTAAATAAAAAGGCTGATATGATACTTGGTCAGGCAACCGAAACATTAATTGATTACAGCGTAAATCCTTTTAAATCGTTTACGGGTGAAAGGTCTGTATTTAAGAAAGATATACTGCCCATTGTCGATAAAATGAAGCATTCGAGATTTGGTGTTGAAACACTTATAAACCTTTATTATCAAGCGGAAGGAAAAAAAGTGAAGTATGTAATGTTGGGTGGCTTAAAACATCCTACAAAGTTTGATAAAGTTTCAAAACAACAAGCCATTAAAGAATTTGTGAAAGAAGGGCACCAAATTGCTTTAACTGCTTTTAAAAATTCCGATTTAATAACAAGTTCAATTAAAAATAAATTAAGAATATGAAACGAATAAATCTAATAATAATTGGGGCAATAGCACTTATGTTTAGTGTAAATATTGCAAAAGCACAAGATGATGCAAACAAATTAAAATTATCGGGAGAACTGTTAACCGACCAACGTTTTTTACTCGAATCGCCCAACGATTGGGC
>JAOZQB010000300.1 GCA_029932445.1 Bacteroidales bacterium
AATAATAATAAATAAAAATGATACAGAATTAATCCCTGACAACAATAAATACTCCAGATACAAAAAAGGCACATCCGGAAAATATCAGATTAAAAGCAAATTAAAGAATAAATGCAAAAGGCTTTGGGAAGCTTCTGTCATAACAAATACCGGAGAAGTTCTGCCATGCTGTTTTGATAAAGATGCAAAATATTCTTCAGGAAATATTACTCAACATTCTTTTAAGGAAATAAATAATAATCCGGCATCAGTTAATTTCAGAAAAAAACTTTTGAAAAACAGAAAGCAAATTGATATTTGCAGAAATTGTACGGAAGGATTAAGAAAATAAAAAAGCCGAACATTTTTAATGCTCGGCTACTTAAAAACTGTTAATTTAATTTATTTGTTCATCATTTTTCCTTGCGGACCTTTTTTCTTCATCATTTTTTTGTGCATTTGTCCGGCATGCATGTCAAAATAAACACGTTGGTCATCGGTTAAAATTTTTCTGACTTCTTGACGAAATGCAGCATGTTTTTTTGCCATTTTGGTTTTAATTGCACCTAAATCATCAATTAAAGCATTAATCTCATTCATATTCGGATTGTCGGCAGTTTGCAATGTTTGAAGGTGTGCTTGTTTTTCTTTAAGTTCATTTCTTAAAGGCAGCATTTCTTTCATGTGAAGGGTTCGCATTTCTTTTAACTGAGTTTGTTGTGCCTCTGTTAAATCAGGAATATTCATAAACATTCCTCCGCTTTTTTTGTTTTGTTGCATATTTCCCGGTTGTGCAAAAACACCGGCTGCAAGAAAAATAAACAGTGCCGTAATTACTAAATTTTTGTTTTTCATGTCGTTTGAATTTTGATTATTAATTTTTGTTTGTTTGCATCTTTGACATGAAAAAATATGAAAGGTTTAAATTTGGTGAAAGTTGTTAACGTTTTTCATATTGTTCTTCATAATATTTTTCATAAGAACCGTCAATAATTCGATTCATCCATCCTTCATTTTGCAAATACCAGTCAAGCGTTTTTTCAATACCCTCTTCAAAAGTTAAGGATGGTTTCCATCCGAGTTCTTTTTGAATTTTTGAGGAATCAATGGCATAGCGCAAATCATGTCCGGCTCTGTCTTTTACAAAAGTTATAAGTTTAGCTGATTCGCCGGGTTTACGACCGAGTTTTACGTCGGCAATTTCACAAAGTTTATGAATTAAATCAATATTAGTCCACTCGTTATTTCCTCCGATGTTATAGGTTTCACCGTTTGTACCTTTATGAAAAACCAAATCAATGGCATTTGCATGATCGATAACATATAACCAATCTCTGATGTTTTCACCTTTTCCGTATATCGGAATCGGTTTATTATGTTTGATATTATTAATTGCAAGAGGAATTAATTTTTCGGGAAACTGATTCGGTCCGTAATTATTTGAACAATTGGTGATTACAGCCGGCAGTTTGTAGGTGTGCAAATATGCTCTCACAAGATGGTCGGAACTTGCTTTAGAAGCAGAGTAGGGACTTCGAGGGTCATAACCCGTTGTTTCTTCAAAAAAACCGGTTTTTCCGAGTGAGCCGTAAACTTCATCTGTTGAAATATGATAGAAACGTTTGTTTTCAAAATTATCTTTCCAAATACTTCTTGCTGCGTTTAACAAATTGACTGTTCCCAAGATATTTGTATTAATAAATGTTCCGGGATCGGCAATTGATCGGTCAACATGCGATTCAGCCGCAAGATGAATAACACCGTCAAATTTATATTTATGAAACAATTTATTTATGAAATTTGTGTCGGTTATATCGCCTTTTTCAAAAATATAATTTGATTTTGAGCTTATATCTTCCAGATTTTCTAGATTCCCGGCATAGGTCAAAGCATCAAGATTAATAATTTTATAATCGGGATATTTATTCACAAATAATCGAACAACATGGGATCCGATAAAACCGGCACCTCCTGTAATTAAAATTCTTTTTTGCATCTTTCTGTTGTAAATTTGTTTGCAAAACTATTAAAATCATAAAACTTATGTGATTATTAACGAAAAATTATTGATTTTTTTACTTTTGTAAACGTAAATAATAATAAATGATACATAAATCAGATTTTTTAGTTATCGGTTCCGGACTTGCCGGATTAATGTATGCCTTAAAAGTTTCAAAATTCGGTACGGTAACGGTTGTAACAAAAAGTAAAATAGATAATACTAATACAAGTTTTGCACAAGGCGGAATTGCTACGGTTCAAAAAGTGAATGATTCATATGAAAATCATATACAAGATACTTTAATTGCCGGTGACGGAATTTGTAACGAAAAAGTTGTGAGGACTGTTGTTACCGAAGGTCCTGAAATGATTAAAGAACTCATTGACTTAGGTGCGAAATTTGATAAAAAAGCCGACGGAAGTTTTGATTTGGGAAAAGAAGGCGGACATTCCGATAATCGTATTTTTCATCATAAAGATAATACCGGATTTGAAATTCAACGTGCATTAACGGAACAGGTATTGAAAAATAAAAATATTACGGTTTATGAAAATTTTTATGCTGTTGATTTAATAACTCAGCATCAATTAGGATATACCGTTATAAGAAATAAGAGTGATATTGAGTGTTACGGTGCGTACGTGTTAAATCCTGAAACTGAAAAAGTTGAACGTTTTCTTTCAAAAATTACGTATTTGGCAACCGGCGGCTTAGGAAATATTTATGATATAACAACCAATCCGAAAGTGGCAACCGGTGACGGTATTGCCATGGCATACAGAGCAAAAGCTTTAATCTCGGATATGGAATTTGTACAATTTCATCCGACAGCACTGTATAATAAAAATGAACGTCCTTCTTTTCTAATTACGGAAGCTTTAAGAGGTTTCGGTGCGATTCTTCGCAATAAAAAAGGGGATGCATTTATGATAAAATATGATGAACGAAAAGATTTGGCGCCTCGCGATATTGTGGCTCGTGCCATTGATACCGAAATGAAAAT
>JAOZQB010000301.1 GCA_029932445.1 Bacteroidales bacterium
TAAAGTTTTAGAATGGATGTTTCATATCTTATTTAATTTCTGAATTTTAAACTTTAAACTTTTAACTTTTAACTCTCTTAAGGTCTGTAATGCCAGAAATCACTGAAATAGGTTGTTCCGTTCCAGCCGGTACCGATATAACCTCTGTAATCGTTATCATTAATTTTTACTCCGGCACCCACGGCTTCATATCTTGGTTCACCGCCGTAATATGCACGTTGATCCCACTGATTTATAAAGGGATTATAACGCCAGAAATCAGAACGTACCGAATCGGCATCCAAACCCATTCCGATATAACCGTTTTCTCCCAAAGCAAGTCCTACGGCATCAACTCTCGGTGTTCCCGGGAATGGTGCACGTTGAGACCAACTTAAATTATCGCCTGTTGTTTGTCGACACATCCATAAATCATTTTTATAAGTTCCGTCATTATCCTTTCCGCATGAAACATAAACATTTTCTCCGATTTTAAAAGTAAC
The DNA here is from genome assembly GCA_029932445.1 of Bacteroidales bacterium. GTDB lineage: Bacteria > Bacteroidota > Bacteroidia > Bacteroidales > JAADGE01 > JAADGE01. The sequence continues at coordinate 483 of JAOZQB010000301.1, forward strand.
GGCTTTTGTTCTGTCACCTCCGGGAAAATCTGCCAATTGAGTCCATTTTCCGTAGGCATGACCTAATCCTCTGTCTGAAGGATCAAATTTATACATCCAAGGTGTAACATCATTACTATACCCGGTTCTTCCCAAACCGACATATCCGATTCCGTTTATTGAAAAAGCAATTGCATCTTCCACTCCTAAACCGGGGAAAGCTTCTGCATCAAAAGATGATGTAACATTAAGCCATTCTCCCCAATCACCGAGAGGATTGTTTGTATTTTTCTCTAAATCTAATCTGAAAAACTCTGCATTAGCTTCATCAGCATTATCTGTAATTCCCAACCCGATATAAACGCAATCATGGAAAATCTGATTTCCCAAATCAACCTTTTCTATAACAAAAGAAACCGCATTTGTAAAGTTTTCATCTTGTGCAATCGGTTGTGTTCTGTACGGAATATCCCATACGTTTGAAACCGGATCATATCTTTGAATTTCTATCGAAGTTCCCATCGGACCCTCGTCATGTCCCTGTGTAACGAATATATACCCATCATATGTAAAAGAAGTTCCGCCTCTGAATTCACCATCCGGAAAATCAACCGGTGCTTCCTGCATGGTTCCGCCGACCCATAAATCAACCGGTTTATCAGTCGTAAACTGCAAATCACTTTGATTATATGCGATATCATCATATTCAGGGCTTCCGCCGACAAACTTTCCGGTCACAACAAATGAACGTACATAATATTGCGTTTCATAATGCAAACCGAAACCACTTTGAAAAGTCAATCCTCTGTCCAACTTATCTGAAGTGATAAAACTTTCGGGCTCAGAACTTCCGCTGTAATAAATATTGGAATTTTGAGCCAATCGAGCCATCAAATCAATTTTATCAACAGAATCATATCCGCAAACGACCGGATTTGGTGATTTGGAATACACATGTCCGTATATTAAAATACTGTCAGCTAAAATTCCGGCAGCATCTTTTTTAACATAAGTAATATTTTCTTGAATTAAAGCATAATTATCACTTACCGCAATTAGGCTGTCGGCCGAACCGCTTATATATTTAACGATCCCGTCGGGTGTAATATAGGTTCCGCCGTCAAATTCTCGGATTATTGAATACGGTTTATCATCAAATTTACACGACGCAAAAACGGCAAACAATAAAATCAGATAAATTATTTTTTTCATGTGTCTATTTTTTATAATTCTCAAAGGTCACATGGGAACACCCGCATGTGAACTTTATTTAATATATTTATTTATAAAACTGTATTAGTCATTCACTTGGGTGTTAATAGTTTAGAATGGGTGTTTCATGTTACTTGATTTTAGTATCAAAAATACAGTTTTAATTGATTTCAAAAATAAGAATATCATTCAAAATAACGAAAAATATTGTTATTTATTGAGCTTTTTTTGATAAGATAGCTTTTTAATGACTTAAATTTTATCATTAAATGGACAAAAATTATACCGTAATTGACATAATCAACTGACGGAACATCAGAAATTAATAAATTAGTTATGACAATTTGACTGTTGAAAAATACCGGCAAATATTTTGATAATTCCGACATGAGATAATTCTGTTAAATTGATAAACAAAAACAAATGACAAAAAAAGATATGCAGAACGAAAAGATAAAAAATGAAGATGTGAAAAATGAAGATTTAAAAAATTCAAAATCGGATAAAACAAAACAAGAACAAAATAATTCCGAAAAAAAATTATCTTCTGAAAAAATCAAAAAAGAAACAAAAGGAAAAAAAACGTCTTCACAAACTAAAAAAAGTAAAACTGCCGAAAAGATAAAAATTCTGGAAAAAAGTTATAATGAGCTTAATGACAAATATTTAAGACTAAGTGCCGAATATGATAATTATCGGAAAAGGACTTTGAAAGAACGAATGGAATTAATTAAATCGGCCGGAGAAGATACTTTAATTAATTTTCTTCCGATAATGGATAATATCGATCGAGCAAAAAAATCCATCGATGATGCCAAAGATATTGATGCAATTAAAGAAGGTATTAACTTAATTTACAAACATATTTTTGATTTTTTAACGGAAAGAGGAATCAAGGAAATTGAGGCAATCGGTGAAACTTTTGATACGGATTTACATGAAGCTTTAACAAAAATTCCCGCACCTTCAGAAGATTTGAAAGGAAAAGTTGTTGATGTCATAGAAAAAGGATACAAATTGAAAGATAAGGTATTAAGATTTTCAAAAGTTGTTGTAGGTGAATAAAGTATTATAAAATTACAAAATCAGTTCCTTAACCCGTATTATTCATGAAAAACCAAAGATACAATAGTAATAAATTGAATGATAACGGTTTAACAGTTATTACAAGATGCCCAAATTTGGGTGATTTTTCACCGAAGGTGCATTTTTTCTTTGCCCGACTCATCGTTGCAAACCCCTTGCAGTATAAAGATACAGCAGCAGGATTTGACGCCTTGATTCAGGCAAAGAAAAAACGCATGAATA
>JAOZQB010000086.1 GCA_029932445.1 Bacteroidales bacterium
TATTTAGGACCCGGAGAAACTTATGAATATGAAACCGATTTGGCTAAAGAAGAAAGTACAATAACTGATACACTCAGTTATTCGAATAATGAGTTAATAGCAAAATATCAATCTCCTGATTACAGATTATCTGCAAAATTTCTGATTAATACTGAGCAATCGGTTAAAATAAGTTATAATACCATGCATCAATATATTTTTATGTTGACTAATACGGTAGCAGTTTCTCCTTCAGACAGTTGGAAATTGACTGATTCTAATTTAAAACCGATGAGCTCAAAACAATATTCAATAGGTTTTTATTCTAATTTTGCGAATAAAATGTATGAAATTTCTGTCGAAAGCTATTATAAAGATATTAAAAAATTGGTTGAATATAAAGACGGAGCCGAATTGTTAGGAAATAAATTGCCTGAAACCTCAATATTTCAAGGGAATTTGGATGCATACGGAATAGAATTTATGTTAAAGAAGAAGGAGGGAAAATTAAACGGTTGGATAAATTATACTTATTCTAAATCAACTGTATTAATAAATAATTTAAATCCTGTTGAAAGGATTAATTTCGGAGAACCGTATCCTTCTAATTTTGATAAACCGCATGTTTTTAATTTTACCGGAAATTATAAATTTACTCGTCGATTCAGTGTTTCTTCAAATGTTGTGTACAGTACCGGAAGACCTATTACTTACCCTTCTTCCGTTTATTATCAAAACGGAATGCAAGTTCTTCAATATTCTAAAAGAAACGAATATCGAGTTCCTGACTATTTCAGAGTTGATTTATCGATTAAAGTTGAAGGTAATTTAAAATTCAAAAAATTGGCACACAGTTCATGGGTTATTTCTGTTTATAATTTATTAGGCAGAAAAAACGCTTATTCGGTATATTACAGATATGAAGGTTCTAAAGTGCAATCTTATAAATTATCAATTTTCGGAAGTCCGATTTTATCAGTAACATATAATTTTAAACTTGGAAATTATGCAAATTAGATATTCAATAATATTATTTATCACTGTTATTATTTTTGCTTCATGTGAAGAACCGTTTCAACCCGATTTAAAGAATCAGCAATCGTTTCTTGTTGTAGACGGAATAATTTCGAATGATGCAGGACCCTATACTGTTAAATTATCCAGATCAGCAGGTGTTGATTCTGCTCGTTTTATTCCTGAAACCGGAGCCTTAGTTGTATTAATAAATGATTCGGGAGAGGAAGATGTTTTGTCGGAAGAACAGGAAGGTGTGTATAAAAGTTCAGGATTAATTCAAGGCCAAATCGGAAGTTTCTATAAATTACATGTTGAAATTACATCCGGAGAGATTTATGAGACAGAATTTCAGGAGATTAAAAATCCGGTTGAGATTGATTCTTTTTATTATAACAGAGAATTATACAATAGTCCTGTTTCAAATGAAATTCATGACGGATACAGATTCTATGTATCAGCAGATGTAAATGAAGATAATTCAACATATTTAATGTGGAGAATGACAGAAACTTATGAATATAATTCAGTTTATAAGATTGATTATATTTATTTTGACGGATTGCATGAATTTTCAAATCCGGATACGCTGTATACATGTTGGAGGACTGCAGAAATATCACAAATAAATACATTATCAGTTTCTTCTTCTGATCCGATTTATGAATTTCCCGTAACTTTTGTTTCAAAAGACACTAAAAAATTAAGTGTCGGGTACAGTTTGCAAATACGTCAATACACAATCAATGAAGAAACATATAATTATTGGAAGGCATTGGAAGATATGAATACTCAAAGCGGAAATTTATATTCTCAGCAACCTTATCAATTAACCGGAAATTTAAAAAATATAAATAATCCGGCTGAAATTGTCCTGGGTTCTTTTATTGTTACAGGCGTTGATACAAAACGTATTTTTGCCGAACCGAGATTACAAACAAATAATGGTTACAATTCAAATTGTGCCGTTGACGGACTTTTATTGGGAAATTTATTGTCATTTGGCGGTGCCGGTATTTATTATGTAACAGAAGATGAAAACGGAACCCTCGGAGTTGTTTCTACGGGTTGTGTCGATTGTACACTTAAGGGCGGGGTAACGGCAAAACCGGATTTTTGGATTTACTAACTTTTTAAATACAACTTCTTATATGAAAAAGATTATTTTGGCAGGATTTATTATCGTAATTGCTTTTCAGATTTGTTTCTCACAATCAAATGTTTTGACAAATGAAAAAATCAATGTATTTACTGACAGAGATTTGTATATTACCGGTGAGAAAATTTTAATCAGTCTTTTTTTAACTTCTGATAAAAAAAGTAATACATCCGATCTTATAAATAAAACAGCATATATTGAACTTTTTAACAAAAAACAAAAATCCGTATTAAAGAAAAAAGTAAAATTAATTCACAAATCTGCTGAATTATATTTTATGATACCGAATAATTTTGATACTGATAATTATATTTTACTTGCTTATACCAAAACACAAAAATATTTTTGCAATAATTTATCATCCGGAAAAATCATAAGTATTATTAATCCTAATTATGTTCGTTTTGATTCTGACTCATCCGTAAATTATTCTCAGCCGAACAAAACGAATAATGATATTGTGTATAACGATATCGTATTAAATACGGACAATAATATTTATAAAACAAGAGATAAAGTTAATTTGAAAATTAGTTTCTCTGAAATAAACAAACCTGAAAAATTGAAATATGTTTTATCGGTTGTCAGAAAAGGAACAATAAAAAATTATCAGAATAAGATTCGAATTAAAAAAGATTTTGAAGCTGAAAAGAATCCGAAATTTCTTGAAGAGAAAAGAATTAGTTTGACGGGAATTATAATTGACAAAGCTACCGGCAATCCTATAGAAGGAAAGGAAATATATTTGTCGGGATTAAAAACAGAGAAACAAATTCATGTTGTAAACTCCGATTCAGAAGGACAATTTTATTTTTCTTTATATAATTTTATCGGTGTAAAAGATTTCTATCTTACAACTGAATCTGAAATACCTAACAGTAAGATACAAATTTATAATGAATTTTTAAATTCTTGTATTCCGGATGAGAAAGTAAAATTATCACTTTCAATGACCGAAAAAGAATTAATTGAAGAAATGTATTTGAATCAACAATTATCAGAGTTGAAAGATTCAAAAATCTCTTTTAAAAAATTAATAACGGATACTCTTATTTCACAATTCGGAAAACCGGACTTTAAGGTATATTTAAAAAATTTTGTAAAACTTCCGACACTTCATGAAGTATTTGATGAAATAATTCCTTCAGTAAGAGTTCGTGAAGAAAATCATAAATATGTATTGAGTATTTATGATGAAGAATTGAACCTGAATTACAATAAACCCTTAATTCTTCTTGATAATATTCCTGTTTTTAATGTCGATGAAATTTTAAAAATTAAGCCGTCTTTAATTAATAATATTGAAATAATAAATAAAATGTATTTATCCGGAAGTAAGATTTTTAACGGAATTATTATATTGAATTCAAACTCTGATAAATTTTGTAGAATTAAATTACCTGAAAATGCAAAATTTATTAAATATCAAGGATTTACAAATTCTGAATATCCTATTTTTCCGGTTTATAATACGAATGAAGAAAAAGAAAGTAAAAAACCCGATTTCAGAAATACTTTATATTGGGAGGCAGGGAATATGACTGCTGATGCTAATAAATTTTTCAGTTTTTATACATCAGATAATTGTGCAGACTATATTGTAAATCTTTATTTGATAAATGAAAAAGGAATTGTTTCTAAAAGAACAAAAACATTTATTGTTGAAAAATAATAATAATTTCATCTTTATTTTTAATAAAAATTTAATTTTGTCGTTTAAATAAAAATAAATAAGCTTGGAAAACAAAATTAAATCTTCTGAATTTAAGCTTTCTGAAATCAGAGCTACTGCAATTTGCGGAAATGATATTTCATCTTCCGTATTGTATGTTTCGGCATTAGCGATAATTGCTGCCGGACAATATGCTTGGATTGCACTTTTAATCGTTGCCGTTGTTTTATTCGCTTTCAGGAAAATATATGCCGAGGTTGTGGGTGCTTTACCTTTAAACGGCGGTGCTTATAATGCTTTACTTAATACAACCGGTAAATCAACAGCTTCTTTGGCTGCAACTTTAACTTTGCTTTCATATATCGCTACAGCTGTTATTTCAGCAACCGAAGCTATGCATTATTTACACAGTATTATACCGGAATTTAGCGTGATAATTGCAACAATTATTCTGTTAGCTTTGTTTATGGGTTTAACTATTATGGGAATAACCGAATCGTCATTTGTAGCGATGATGATATTTATTTTTCATCTTATTTCGTTAGTTCTTTTAGCTACTGCTATTTTATTTTTTCTTTTTTCAAACGGGTTTGATATTTTTCATGCTAACAACAGTTTGCCTCCCAGAGAAGGCAGTATCTTAAAAGCCGTATTTTGGGGATTTGCAGCTGCTATGCTCGGTATTTCCGGTTTTGAAAGTTCCGCTAACTTTGTAGAAGAACAAAAGCCGGGTGTGTTCCCGAAAACATTGAGAAATATGTGGATTGTAGTCAGTGTATTTAATCCGTTGATGGCATTTTTGGCATTGTCTTTGGTTCCTGTTTCTGAAATTGCAGCTCATAAAACCGATTTATTATCTTATATGGGAACTATTTCAGGCGGTGAATGGCTGGCAATTATAGTATCGATTGATGCTGTTTTGGTATTAAGCGGTGCCGTATTAACTTCCTTTGTCGGAGTATCGGGTTTATTGGAACGAATGACTTTAGATCGTATATTGCCGCATTTTCTGTTAAAGAAAAACAGAAAAGGGAGTTCTTTTCGAATTATTATCTTATTTTTTATTTTGTCAGTTTCTATTTTGTTAATGACAAAAGGAGAAGTTGAACCGCTTGCGGGTGTATATACCATTTCTTTTCTTTCGGTAATGGCATTATTCGGTATCGGTAATATTTTATTAAAATTAAGACGAAAAAAATTGCCGAGACCTGAAAAAGCATCATGGTTTGCGGTATTGTTTGGTATTATCGCAGTAATAATTGCTTTGGCAGGAAATTTAGTAAAAACACCTGAAGACAATCAACCTTATAATATCGTTATTTTCACCTATTATTTTATTCCTGCAATGCTGTTTATTATCTTTATGCTAAACAGAATTCTTATTTTAAAAGCCATTTTAAACTTTATAGATTATTTATTTGTGAATATGTTAAAAACACTTCGCAGATTTGAAAATAATGTTAAACATTTAATGAATGATATTAATTCTCAGGAGTTTGTGTTTTTTACAAAAGGTGATAATATTGTTTCTTTAAATAAAGTGCTTTTGTATATTCAAAAAAATGAACATACCAGGAAAATTAAAATTGTTCATATTATTGATAGTAAAGAAACTGAAATTCCTGAAAATCTCTTAAAAGATATTGATTTTCTTGACAGACAATATCCGGATATTAAAATTGAATTTTCGGAAGTTATCGGCGAATTTTCTCCTGAATTTATAGCTCAACTTTCTAAAGAATGGCAAATTCCCATTAACTTTATGTTTATCGGTTCACCGAGTGATAAATTCCCGCATAAGTTAGAAGATTTCGGCGGATTGAGATTGATTATTTAAAATTTCCGCCGAGCAAGTCACTATAAAATGTCGGATAGGATTTTTTAATACTTTCGGCATTTTTTATTGTAATTCCTTTTTCGGAAGTTAGCGCGGAAACTGCTGCAGCCATTGCTATACGGTGGTCGTTGTGAGAATGAATTGTTCCGCCTTTTACCGTTCCGCCTTTCACTGTCATAAAATCATTTTGAATGCTGATTTCAATTCCGATGTTTGCAAATTCTTTTTGCAAAACTTCTGCTCTGTTACTTTCTTTATGAATTAAACGCTTGACCCCTTTTATTCTTGTTTCTCCATTGCAAAAGGCAGCCATCGTTACCAAGGGCGGGAATAAATCCGGGCAATCCGTTGCATCAAATTGAAATGCTTTTAAATTACTTTTTTTTGTTGTGATGTTGTTTTCTGAGATATTTAAATTTCCTTCTGCAAGTTGAATGGCTTCCAAAATATTAATATCGGCTTGTTCTGAATTTATATTTAAACCGGTCAGAGAAACTTCTCCGGCAATTAATCCGGCAACAAGGAAAAATGCGGCACCACTCCAATCGCCTTCAATCGTATAATTTTGTGCCTGATATTTTTGATTCTCTTTTATATAAAATTCTTTATAGTTTTTATTTATAATCTTAATGCCGAAATCTTTTAAGATGCTTAATGTGAGGTCAATATAGGGCTTGCTTTTCAAGTTTATGACTTTTATTACCGAATTTCCTTCAGCTTTCGGTAAAGCAATAAGCAGACCGGTGAGAATTTGCGAACTTAAAGAGCCGTCAATTTCAAAATTACTGCCTTTCAACTTGCCGGATATTTCAATCGGAATAAATCCTTTATTTGTTTTGCATTTTATTCCGGCTTGTTTTAATGCTTCTTCTATTCCGGAAACAGGACGTTTTTTCAATGAACCTTTTCCGTTAATCGTAAAGTTTTTGCCGAATAAACTTACAAGAGGCGTAAACATTCTGACACCCAAACCGGATTCACCGCAATTAATATTATTTTTAATTTTACTTTTTCCCGGAATGATACTTACTTGATTTTCTTTAATCACAACTTCGGCACCCAAATCTTCGGCAATTTTTAAAGCCGCTTTGCAATCGTTACAGAGCGAATAATTTTTAATAACCGTTTCTCCCTCAGAAAGAACGGCACAGGCAATAACGCGTTGCATCACACTTTTAGATGCAGCAGCTTTAATTGCTTTATTAATTATTTGCGGTTTTATTGTTAAAGTGTGCATTTTGGTTTTATTGCTCTTTACTTAATCTGTTATAAATTTCGGTTTGATGCTGAATCGATTCCTGATGAATTGCCTGAAAAAATTTATTCACAAATTTAGCACTTAATCCCAATTTTTTTCCCTTTTTTACGGCATTTTCCATAATTTCATTCCATCTGTCGGTTTGTAAAATAGTAATATTGCTTTTCTTCTTTAGGGTACCTATATTTTTTGCAACGTCCATTCTTTTATTTAAATAATCAAAAATGATATTGTCATATTCATCAATTTTTGTTCTTAATTCTTCTAAAGTTTCAAGATTTTCCGGAATATTCGCATCGATTGATTTTCTGTGACGAATAATTAAATTATCAATCAGAATTTTTAAATTATCGGGTGTAATCTGCTGTTTGGCATCGCTCAAAGCATTATCGGGGTCAATATGTGTTTCAATCATTAAACCTTCATAATTCAAATCCATTGCTTTTTGTGATACGCTTTGTAACAAATCTCGTCTTCCGGAAATATGGCTCGGATCACAAATAATCGGAAGATTTTTCATGCGTCTTCTCAGTTCAACAGGTATTTGCCACATCGGTTCATTTCGATACTTTGATTTTGTATAAGTTGAAAATCCGCGGTGAATTGCCGCAATATTTGAAATACCGGCTTTTTGAAATCGTTCAACGGCACCTATCCATAAATCAATATCGGCATTTACCGGGTTTTTAATCATAACCGGAATATCCATACCTGTTAATGTGTCTGCAATTTCCTGTACGGCAAAAGGATTTGCGCTGGTTCGAGCACCAATCCAAAGGATATCTATACCGGCTTTCAGTGCTTCGTAAACATGCTTTGTATTTGCAACTTCGGTTGTAACTTGCATACCGGTTTCTTCCTTCACTTGTTTCAGCCATTTTAAACCTTTAGAACCGACACCTTCAAAATTCCCCGGGCGTGTTCGGGGTTTCCAAATTCCGGCTCTGAAAACGTTTACTCCGTTTTCGGAAAGCAGTTTTGCCGTCTTCATTACTTGTGTTTCTGTTTCGGCACTGCACGGACCGGCAATGATATACGGGCGTTTTGAATTTTTTATATCCATTAGTTAAATTTTATACGATACGTTTTATTTTATTGGCATCTTCAATTAAATCTTTTATTTCGGAATTATTTCCGGAAAGGATGCCTTGTTTAAATGCTTGTAATTTTTCAATATAGGTGTCAATAACATCAATCACATTGGTTTTGTTTTGAGAAAAAATCGGTGTCCACATATCGGAAGAACTTTTTGCCAAACGAACCGTTGAACGGAATCCGCCGCCTGCCATATTAAAAATGTGTTTTTCGTTTTTTTCTTTTTCTAAAACGGTTAAAGCTAATGCAAAAGAACTGATATGCGAAATGTGTGAAACATAAGCAGCATGTACGTCGTGAGCTTTGGCTTCCATGTGAATAATGCGCATATTCAAAGCACCGTATAAGTCTTCGGTATCTTTTAATGCCTTTTCGGAACTTTCTTCTTTATTGCAAATAATGGTTGATTTTCCGTCGAACAGATGCGATATTGCTGCCCAAGGTCCTGAATATTCGGTTCCTGCCATCGGGTGTGATGCAACGAAATTTTTCCGTTTCGGATGATTTTTTATTAATTCGCAAATACCGTATTTTGTAGAGCAAACATCGATAACTGTTTGATTTGTAACGGTATCCAAGATATGAACCAACAGTTTATGGGTTGCATCAACGGGTGTTGCAACGATTATAAAGTCTGCTTTTTGAATGCCTTCGGTTAAGTCGGATGTTTCGTCTGCCAAACCGATGTTTTTTGCAGTTTCGGTATGTAATTTATTGGCATCAACGGCAATAATTTTATCTGCAAAACCGCGTTTTTTTAAATCAATTGCCATTGAGCCGCCTATTAATCCTATACCGATTATTGTTACTGTCATCGTTTAATTCTTTAAAGAACTTGCGTTCGTTACGCGTTGTATTGCTTTGTTATAATCTTCAGCCGGATTTGATAATGAAATTCTTATAAAACGTTTTCCGTTTAAACCGAAAACCTCACCGGGTGTAATGAACAAATCAAATTTATTCAGAAGGAAATCGGAGAATTCTATGCCGGTTTTGAAATAATCGGGAATTTCTGCCCAAACAAACATCCCGACTCCGGAATTATCATAACTGCAGTTTAATTTATCCAGAAGATTAAAAACTAAGCGTTTTCTTTCTTTATAAATTTCGTTATTTTTTTGATACCACTCACTTTTTAAATTAAGTGCTTTAACGGCAGCTTTTTGAAGCGGTAAAAACATTCCGGAAGTAAAATTGCTTTGAATTTTTTGAATTTCATCAAGATAGTATTTTGCACCGAAAACGCTGCCTATACGCCATCCCGCCATATTGTGCGATTTACTTAATGAATTCAATTCCAGTGCTGTTTCAAATGCCCCTTCTGCTGATAAAATACTCAAAGGTTTATCATTCAAAATAAAACTGTAAGGATTATCATTACATATTAGGATGTTATGTTCTTTTCCGAAATTAATTAATTTTTGAAACAATTCGGGTGAAGCATTTTTTCCGGTCGGCATATTCGGATAATTTACCCACATTAATTTAACGTTTGATAAATCATTTTTTTTAATGTTCTCAAAATCGGGCAGAAAATCATTTTCTTTTGTAAGATTATAAGTAATAACATCGGAACCGGTAAATTTTGCACTTGCGGCATATGCCGGATAAGCCGGATCGGGAACTAAAACTTTATCATTTTTATTTAAGAATGCCAATGAAATATACATTATTCCGACTTTAGAACCCTGCAGAGGTAATACTTCGTTTGTCGGATTTATTGTTACATGATATTGTTTTTTATACCAATCGGCAAATGCTTCTCTCAGTTCATCTGTTCCTATGTATGATTGATAACCGTGTGTATTTGAAAATGTTGCTTCAGTATTCAGTTCCGAAATAACGGAATTTGCAGGAGGCATATCCGGATTTCCTATTCCGAGATTAATAATCTCTTTTCCTTCGGAAATCATTCTTTTTATTGAAGTTAATTTCTTTGAAAAGTAGTATTCTTTGATATTATTTGCTGTATTTGATGCTTGAATTATCATAGTTTCAGGATTGTGATTTATGAATTTTATTAAATGATTTTTCGGCTCTCTTATATTCCCCCAATACTTTAAAATTTATCGTTAAGGGAATAACAGCATTTATTGATTGTTTATAGCGCATAAAATCATCAAATATTAAATCAACGTAAAATGAATATTTGCCGGGTGTTCCGATTACCGGATAGGATTGTATCTTTTGAAGATTCATTTCATAAAATGCAAAAACCGAAAGAACACTTGCCAAACTGCCTGTTTTATGTGATAAGCTGAAATTTACCGTTGATTTGTTTATGTTTGATTGATTCACATCCGATTTTGATTTAATTTCAAAGAAACGCGTGTAATTTAATTTGTTGGTTTCAATACTTTCGGCTAATATTTTAAGATTATAGCGTTTTGCCGCAAAACTGCTTGCTATTGCCGCTTTATCTTTAAATCCGTTTTCCGCAATTTCTTTTACGCTGATTGCCGTATCAAAAGATTCTGTTAAGCGGATATGAGGATATTTTTTAAAAAACTCACTGCATTGATAAATTGCCATCGGGTGGGAGAGAACATCTTTTACAGCTTCAATTTTGACACCTTCTTTTGCAATTAGATTTTGAATTATACGCATGTAAATTTCACCTGTAATAAATAAGCCGGATTCTTTAATTAAATCATAATTCGGTAAAATAGAACCGGCAATGGTATTTTCAATAGCAATAATTCCGGTATCGGCAATTCCTTTTGCAACATTTTCCGTAAGTTCCGAAAAGGTTTTGCATTGAACAAGCTCAATAGCTTCCGTTTTGTAATATGTAATTGCTGCTTCTTCGTGAAAAGCACCTAGTATACCTTGTATTGCAACTTTTAAATTCATCGTTTTTAATTAATAAAAAATCCCGATTTTCAGTCGGGATTTAATTTTGTTTTATTTTTTATATAAGAATTACCGACTGTTATTCTGCAGTTTAAACCAATAATAATATGTAAAGTAAAATTTAAGCATAAAAAAAAGCTTCATAATTTGAAGCTTTCTTATCGGCATAAAAATATCCGCTTAAGAAAGCAATTTCTTAAAATAAAAATAAAAGTATGAATAAAAATTTCTCATTTTTGACATTTGATTCAGCAAATAAAAAGATATTTTTTTACTATGCAAAATTAATTGAAAGCTTTTTCTTTTATTTTATATTTTTTTATTAAATAAAAGATTATTTATATTTTTGTGTAAATTAAGGTTTTTTATAAAAATATATTTTAAAACTTTATGAAACACACATGACAAAGAAGTTTGACACAACAATTGCATGAATAAAGAGAATCTGCATTACTTGCAGCAGGCAGATTCGTTCCATGTGCTTAAAGCAGTATTTATGCAAATATTTTCAAATAATCAAT
>JAOZQB010000302.1 GCA_029932445.1 Bacteroidales bacterium
TTTCGGGTTTTAAAATTTCAACTTGTTTTATCGGTTCGTCATAATTGGTATTAAAAACCAAATAAATATCAGATCCGATTTTCGGTATCCAATGCAGGCGGAAGTTATATAACATCACATTTTCCAAACTGTTCCATTGTCCGAAAAATGAAATATTTAACTTAGTATTAAACGCATAATTAATATAACTTGCAAGTTCGTGCGTATTTACGTTGCCCTCCGGCAGAATAACTTTATTAAAGGTATAACTTGCGTTGATATTTAAATGTTTGTTTATATTTAAGCCGGTTTCGGCTTCAAAAGTTCTGATTTTACCGGTGTAAAAACCGCCCCAATTATAAAACAAAGCTGTCCAAATGCGTCTTGCCTGATTGGTTTCAAATTGCAATTCTTCGCGAAACATCCAATAATGACCGACAGGAATTGATATTTCATCGGTTAAATTAAATGCTTCATCCAATCGATCAAATGATTGCTTAAAATTAATTTCAAAACGTTCACCCGATTTAAAAACAGCACCCAGCGGACGTGTTTCATTCCAGAAACTTTCCAATTCACCGGTATTTAAAGTTTGATAAACGGTAAATCCCCAGGGTTTAAAAATCATTTTTTTGATACCGTATTTTGTGAAAATTCGCGGTGTCAGTCGAAAATACCAACTGTAAGAACGATAATTTGTTCGTCTCATATAACCCAATTCAGGATTAAAACCTTCCTGCATTGTTGCAATACTCATATAGTTGTCAATCAGGTCATTTGGGTAGTCTGCAAACAGTCTGTATGTCAATGCATTATTTGTCAAGTTAAAGTTATTTACGCTTGCAGCAATATTTGCCGTCAGTGTTAAATTTTTATCTTTCAGAAAATGAGATGTTTGATATGAAGCATCTAAACCGAGAACTTGATTTGAAACAGTATTGTTAATTTTATTCGTAAAAACACCTCCGATATAGGATTGTTCACCAATATCGTATTTATATCTTAATACGGTATTATTAGTTGCCGAAATACTGTCAATTTTTCCTTCTTCCGAATTTATAAAACCGATGTTGCTTTTTCCGATTTTTCCGAACAGACGTACCGATCCGATTATAGGGACAGTTTGTTCGTTTTCGGTACCGAGCGTTCGGGTATAAAAAACGGTATTTCTGTCGCCGAGATAAAATCTGAATTTATCGTAGCCTTCCAAAAAGTAGGCACGTTTTTCGGGATAATACACACTGAAACGCGAAAGATTAACAGGAATACGATCGGATTCCACTTGGGCAAAATCCGTAAAACTAGTTAAGTTAAGTTTTAAAGACGGAGTGATATTAACATTCAAATCCCCGCCGAGTTTTATCGGATAATTATTTTTATCGTCTCTGTTGTATTGAATGCCGGTAAGAGTATAAGGTTTAAATTCAAACTTTTTAGCATAAGCAATA
This sequence comes from Bacteroidales bacterium, assembly GCA_029932445.1. GTDB lineage: Bacteria > Bacteroidota > Bacteroidia > Bacteroidales > JAADGE01 > JAADGE01. The sequence continues at coordinate 1,428 of JAOZQB010000302.1, forward strand.
TCTTTCAATCCTTTTACGGTTCCTGCATTTACAACTGCAAAGATTGAATTGTCCCGTGTCCATCCTTGCCATAGTGCCTGCTCATTTTTCGATACAATATCACGTTCAAAATTTATTGCCCAGTCGTAATTATTATCGTTTTTAAATTGCAAAGTGCTGAACGGAATAATAACTTCAGCAAACCAACCTTCGGAATTAACGGACGTTTTTGCATCCCACACGCCGTTCCAATCTTTGTTACCTTCTTCATTTCCGGCAATCAGCATATCACTTCTTGCTCCGTTGGGATTGATTGCAAAAAAATATCCGCCTCGATTGTCATTAAACGGGCTGATTACAATTTGAAAATTATCATCTGATTCTACATCAAAATCAACACCCATATTTTTGGCAACAATACTTTTCGGATTTTGATAGCACCAAATGCCGAAATATAAGGCATCTTTTGTGTATATTAAGACAACTTTCGTTTTTTCGCTTACGGGTTTACCGAAATCTAATTCGCGTTGCGTGAAGTTAGAAATGTGTTGTACCGATTGCCAAACAGCTTCATTCGGAATACCGTCAAATATAATTTTTTGATTTGTGAATGCAGCTTGTACGGTATCGGGATTTGAATGTTGTGCAAAAACTTGTACTGCAAAACCGATAATTATCAGAAATATATAAGAGCGTTTTTTCATTAAAAAGAAAGGTTTAACAATTTTAAGAAAACGTTTTAAATATCAAAAGTATAAAAACTTCAAATAATTAAAATTTAAATTCGACCAAATCATGTTTTCAAAGTATAAACGGATGATTAATTAAATTATGAATGACAATAAAATATTTTTTTATTTTTATCTTGCTTTAAAACCATTGTCTTTTTCTGAATACGATTACACCCAAAAGTGATAATATCAATGAACCGAATATAATGGCAGGCATTGCCCAAAGTGAATCTTCCATATAATTTCGGATGTTCATACCAAAAAAACTTGCAATTAAAGTCGGAATCATTAAAATGATTGAAATCAGTGTTAATTGTTTCATTACCACGTTTAAATTATTTGAAATTACTGATGCAAATGCATCCATCATTCCGCTTTGAATATCGGAATATATTTGACTTGTTTCGAGTGCCTGTTTATTTTCTATAAGTGCATCTTCCAAAAGATCTTCATTAATTTCGGTCGTAATTTTTTTAGAATTTCGAAGTTTTGCCAATACAAGTTCATTTGCTTTGATTGAAGTAATAAAATAGACTAAACATTTTTCCATTTTTAACATTTTACTGAGTTCTTTGTTTTTAATGGATTTTTCAAGGTCTTGTTCAATTAATTCCGTCATTTGATTTATTCGTTTCAGATATCTTAAATACAAACTGCCTGAACGTAAAAATAATCGTAAAACAAAATTTATATTATCAATTATTTGTTCGTATTGATCTCTGAACGGTGACGGTTGTCCGATCGGTAATACTTCATTATCTTGTAAACAAAGTGTTAAAATAAAATTTTCGGTAATAAAAATACCGAGAGGAATGGTATGAAACT
>JAOZQB010000087.1 GCA_029932445.1 Bacteroidales bacterium
ATCGGACCGAAATGGCTTCGGGATAAATTTCCGCCAATTATTAAGAAAAAATAATTAAACAATTAAGTCCTTAAGAAAAATCTTAACTTCTTAAAGGTTAAAAAGATACTAAAATGAAATATTATTTTATTACCGGAACAAGTTCAGGAATCGGAAAAGCATTAGCCGAACAACTTCTGAAAGAAAATGAGGTCAATGTTATCGGGATTTCAAGAACTTGTACGATTTCTCATCCGAACTATCAACATTTTTCACTTGATTTATCAAATACGGAAGCGGCAGATACCTTTCATTTCCCTAAACTTTCGGATACAAAAGAAATTGTTTTAATCAATAATGCCGGTATGATGTCTGAAATAAAACGTATCGGGCAACAAAACAATGAAAATATATTAAATGATTACAATGTAAATATTGTTTCGCCGAGTATTTTAATGAATAACTTTATTAAGGCATATCAAAATTACACATGTAAACGAATCATATTAAATGTGAGTTCGGGAGCCGGGCGACATACTGTTGATGCATGGAGTGTTTATTGTGCTTCAAAAGCTGCTTTGGACATGTTCAGTAAAAACATTGATATTGAGCAATCCTTCTTCCCTAAAGAAAAACAAATAAAAATTTTCTCCGTTGCACCGGGCGTAATTGAAACACGCATGCAAGAGCAAATCAGAAAAACTTCCGAAAAAGATTTCTCAGATGTAAAAAAATTCGTAAATTTGAAAAATGACGGAATGCTTTCTTCCCCGGAAGAAACAGCGAAAAAACTTCTTTATATTCTTGAAAATATTCAATTTTTTAATGAAGTTATATCGGACGTAAGGAATTTCTAATATTAAATTTTAATCTCATGGCAAAATCAGAACATACTTTTACAACAAATGATAATTTAAACATTGTTTATTACGAACACGCAACAGAAAATCCGAAAGCAAATGTCATTATTGTTCACGGTATGGCAGAACATGCACAACGCTATGATGATTTTGCCGTTTTCTTAAATAAAAACGGATTTAATGTTTATGCCTACGATCAACGCGGACACGGAAAAACAGCCGGCAGTGTTGAAAAACAAGGGTTTTTTGCCGAAAAAGACGGTTGGAACAAAGTTGTCGGTGATTTAAAGAAAACGATTGAAACCGTACAAGCAGATTCGCCCGGTTTACCTGTGTTTTTACTCGGACACAGTATGGGAACTTTCGTAAGCCGCACTTACATTGCCGATTATGAAGATACAGTAAAAGGAGTTATTCTTTCCGGAACAACCGGAAGTGCCGGTTTACTGGGTAAAATCGGAATTTTTCTTACGAATATCATTATGCTTTTCAAAAAGAAAAACAGCCCGAGTCCGTTAATGGACAGTTTATCTTTCGGCGATTTTAATAAAGCTTTTAAACCCAATCGAACAAAATTTGACTGGTTAAGTCGAGATGAAGCACAAGTTGATAAATATGTTGACGATCCGTATTGCGGGGCAATATTTTCTGTCGGTTTTTATAATGATATGATGAAAGGACTTGAATATGTTAATAAACCGGCAACGGCACAAAAAGTCAGAAAAGATTTACCGATGTATTTGATTGCGGGAGACAATGACCCGGTAAGCAAAAACAGCAAACAGGTAAAAGATGTTTTTGAAATGTATAAAAATACCGGTATTTCGGATATTTCAATGAAACTTTATGAAGACGCCCGACACGAAATCTTAAACGAAACAAATAAAGACGAGGTATATAAAGATGTTCTCAATTGGCTTGAAAGTCATCTGTAAACTACGATTCAATCACCTTTTTTAAACGCTTATTTTCTCTTTCAAGCTGAGAATTTTTGCGTGTTAATTCTTTTATTTTAACCAAACTTTCTTCAAGTTCTTTTTCGGTTTGTTGCAATAGTTTTACCCGTTCACTGAACTGTTCGTTCAATTTTGAGGTTTTCATATTAATTTTAGCATTTGAAAGTGATGCTGCAATACTTTCTGCAATCTTTTCAACTGTTGCAATTTCTTCTTTTTTAAATTCGTTAAATGATGCTAATTCGATTACTCCGAGAACTTGATCTTCGATTTTAAGAGGAACAATAAGAACCGAGCGGGGATTTGCCGTACCTGTTCCGGATTCTATTTCAATATAATCTTCGGGGATATCCGTCATGTAAACCGTGTATTTTTCAAGTGCAACAGCTCCTACTAAACCTTCACCGAGTTTTACTTCTTTCGTAAGATATTTTTTTCTGTTATAGGCATATGCTCCGATTAATTCATAAAATATATTTTCCGGATTTTCATCATTAAGAAAGAATAATGCCCCTTGGTTTGCATCCATAAAATTTACCAAGGATGAAATTACCGTATCGGCTAAATCTTGAATATTTTCGGAATGTCGGCGTAAAATTTCGGCAAACATCGTTAAGCCTTCATTTGTTTTTTGCCTTTGAAGTTCTTCTTGTTTTCTGACTGATTCTTCTTCTTGAGACTTTATAAGACTCTCCTTTAATTTTAACAAAGTGTTTCCTAAAGAATCATTTTCACTAACGGGTCGGAATGATGAAGAAAAATTGCCGGCACTCAAAGCTTCAGAAAAATTAACGGCATTTTTAAGGTCCGTAATAATTTTATTTAAACCTGAAGTCATTATTATAAGATCCTTCCCGGAATTTAAATGTAACTCATCCGGAATTTCTCCGCCGGTTAAAAGATTGATAAACTCCTGAATACCGGCTAATGGTTTAAAAATATATTTTGATGTGTATGCAAAAATTAAAGCTAATAGCAGAATTATTACAATTAAAAAAATTAACACATTAATTTGAGCTGCTCTGAACAGTTCTTTTTTTTGTTCATTACGATCCGAATAATTTTTCTCAATAATTTTTAATAAAGAATGTAAATTATCGGTAATAATTTCTGAAGATTCTTTAATCTGATTTTCAATTTCATTAATATTTCCGAATAATGCGTTAATATATTCTTGTTTTGTTGTTTGATATGAGTTCAATTCAATAACCGTCAGTTTTTCTTTTTCTTTGATTAACGATTTAATTAACGGATCGGCTTCTTTTTTGTAGATTCCGAAAAAATCTTCCGTTAATTTAACGGCTTCGGTATTATCAAATATTTTATTGTTTGCAGAAAATAACAATCGTAATTCTTCTTTATATTTAATAAATGTATTAGCATTATCAGTATGTTCTTTTAAAAAATTGGGAAATTCTTTTTTATCTTCCGAAACAACAACATTTTTAACTAAATTCATTTCAGAATCATACACCGAAATCATTTTGTTAACCATTTTTTGTTCTTGCACTATTGATTGAATCTCTTCGTCAGAATTAATTATACCGTTCAAAAAAACAATTTCTCGAACAACATAAATCAAAACAAAAAGAAGGATTACTCCGAAACCGATAAAAAGAATATTATGAAGCGATAATTTTTTCATATGTCGTAAATTATAAAACTCGATATTTTTAAAAATATAAAAATATAAAAAATAAATAAGCCCTGAACAAAAAAAGGCGGAAAATAAATCCGCCCCTTAAAATTAGTTAATTATAAAGCTTATTTTTTTACAAATTGTTTTCTGAAAAGTATCACGATAAAAACCCCGATTGTTATACAAGAATCCGCTACATTAAAAACCGGACTGAAAAAAGTAAAACCTTCACCGCCATATACGGGTATCCAATGCGGTAAAACACCATTAAACATCGGAAAATAAAACATGTCAACAACAGAGCCGTGTAAAAACCCTGCATAACCGCCTTCAGGCGGAAACAATTGAGCAACTGTGTGATACGAAGATTCTGAAAATATTAAACCGTAAAAAGCACTGTCAAAAATATTTCCTGCAGCACCGGTTAAAATTAAAGCAACACTAAAAACGGCAATCTTCGGAAATTTCTTTTTTGAAATTGAATACAAATACCATGTTAAAGCAGCAATCGCAATTAATCTGAACGAACTTAACAGCAATTTACCTGTATCTCCGCCCCATTTTAAGCCGAATGCCATTCCGGGGTTTTCAATAAAATGAATTTTTGCCCAATCTCCGAAAATATCAAAACCGCCGCCGAGTGCATAATGTGTTTTAATCCATATTTTTACCGTCTGATCAATAATCAAAAGCAAAAAAACCAATAGTAATGATTTTTTAAATAAAGACATACAATTTGTTAATTAGTTCTGATTTTTTTTGGCTTCAATACTCAACGTTGCATGCGGAACAGCTTTCAATCGTTCTTTCGGAATTAATTTTCCGGTTTCACGACAAATTCCGTATGTTTTATTTTCAATACGAACCAATGCAGCCTCCAAGTGAGAAATAAATTTCAATTGTCTTTGGGCTAATCTTCCCGTATGTTCTCTGGATAAGGTGTTTGCGCCTTCTTCCAACACCTTAAAAGTCGGAGATGTATCTTGTATGTCATTGGAACCTTCATGAGAAAGCGTACTGCTTAATAATTGATAATCTTTTTTTGCGCGTTCGAGTTTTTCCTCAATAAGTTGTTTAAATTCTTGCAATTCTTCATCAGAATAACGGTTTTTTTCTTGTTTGCTTTTGTCTGACATGATATCTCTTTTTTAATTAATTATTGTATTTTTTTAATTAAAACTTTAACAGAAAGATTTTCATCTATTTCTATTTCTTCGGAATCATTCTTACTGTGGTTTAATGAGTCTTTAATATTTATTTTTCCGGCAAGCACTTGTGATTTAATATAATCTTGATGTTTATTTATTGCCGGATCTGTTATTTTATTACTTTCAATATTAATTTCAATTTTATCGATAACTTCAAATCCGGAGTCTTTTCTTAAGTTCTGAATTTTATTTACAATCTCACGTGCAATGCCTTCGGATTTTAATTCCGGTGTAATTTCAGTATCCAAAGCAACGGTTAATGTTCCTTTATTCGCAGCTAACAAACCCGGAATATCTTCCGTCAAAACCATTACCTCATCAAAGTTAATTATCAGTTCTTCGTCTTCAATTTTCAGAGAAAACGTTCCTTTTTGTTCAAAATCAGCAATTTCTTCTTGAGAAAATTCCGCCAATTGCTTTGAAATAAATTTTAAGGATTTCCCGTATTTTTTACCCATTATTCGGAAATCGGGTTTCAGTTTTTTAATGATAATTCCGCTGCTGTCTTTTAAATATTCAATTTCCTTAACGTTGATTTCAGTTAAAATAATATCTTTAACAGCATCAATTTGTTCTTTAAAGTCATTATCTAATATCGGAATCATTATTTTTTGAAGCGGTTGGCGTACTTTCAACTTGCTTTTTCTTCTCAAACTTAATGCCAATGAAGAAATTTGTTGTGCCAAATTCATTCGCTCTTCTAATTTCTTATCAACATAACTTTCATTATATTTCGGAAAATCAGAAAGGTGAACGGATTGACTTTCTTTTCCGGAAACATGGTTTAAATCATTGAATAATTGTTCCGAATAAAAGGGTGCTGCCGGCGACATTAATTTAGCAATAACTTCCAAACAAGTATATAAGGTTTGATATGCCGAAATTTTATCGGAATTATATTCTTGCCCCCAAAAGCGTTTTCTGTTCAAACGAACATACCAATTACTTAAATTATCGATAACAAAATTTTGTATTAATCTGCCTGCTGTCGTCGGTTCATAATTATCCATTGATGTCTCGACTTCTTTAATCAAAGTATTAAGTAAGGAAATAATCCATTTATCAATTTCCGGTCTTTTGTTTAAAGGAATTTCGGCTTCTTCATATTTAAACCCGTCAAGATTCGCATAAAGTGCAAAAAATGAATAGGTATTGTAAAGGGTTCCGAAAAATTTCCTCTTTACTTCATCAATACCACTGAGGTCAAATTTTAAATTATCCCACGGGCGTGCATTTGTCAGCATATACCAACGAAGCGGATCAGAACCGTAGGTATCAATTGTTGAAAACGGGTCAATAACATTGCCGAGACGTTTCGACATCTTAATACCGTTCTTATCTAAAAGAAGTCCGGTTGCAATAATGTTTTTATAAGCAACGGAATCAAATAACATTGTTGAAATTGCATGCAAAGTAAAGAACCACCCGCGTGTTTGGTCAACGCCTTCGGCAATATAATCAGCCGGAAAAGCATGTTGTAAATTATCTTTATTTTCAAACGGATAATGCAATTGTGCATAGGGCATCGAACCGGAATCAAACCAAACATCAATTAAATCTGCTTCACGATACATTTTTTTTCCGGATGGTGAAACTAAAATAAGATCATCAACAGAAGGACGATGCATATCAAATTTCAGATAATTTTCTTTTGAAAAATCCCCTGCAACAAAATCTTTTAAGGGATTATCTTTCATAAATCCTTTTTTTACGGACTTTTCAACTTCTGATTTTAATTCTTCCAAAGAACCGATACAAATTTCTTCTTTTTTATCTTCACTTCTCCAAATCGGTAAAGGTGTTCCCCAATATCTGGAACGTGATAAATTCCAATCGATTAAATTCTCAAGCCATTTCCCGAATCGACCTTCTCCGGTTGCAGGCGGTTGCCAGTTAATCGTTTTATTTAATTCAATCATTCGATCTTTAGCAGCCGTCGATTTTATAAACCAAGAGTCTAAAGGATAATATAAAATCGGTTTATCCGTTCGCCAGCAATGCGGGTATGAATGTTCGTATTTTTCGCTTTTAAAAAGTTTATTTTCTTGTTTTAATTTAACAAGAATATCAACATCAACACTTGGTGCATCTTCGGGTATTGAAGAATCGTAAGCATTTTTTACCGGTCGGCCGCTGAATTCACCGACACCGTCTGTAAACTCTCCTTTTTTATTAACAAGAGTAAGTGAACCTATTCCGTTTTTCTTAGCTACAAAATAATCATCGGCACCAAAACTCGGAGCAATATGTACGATTCCTGTTCCGTCTTCTGTTGTAACAAAATCACCGTTAAGTACTTTAAAAGCATCACCGTCTTCAGGTTGTTTATACGGTAAAAGTTGTTCATAAGAAATCCCGGCCAGCTCTTTTCCTTTATATTCTCCCAAAACTTTGAACGGAATATTTTTATCGCCTTTATTATAATCTTCAAATTTTAAATCTTCATTTTTCTCAGGAAACAATGTTCTGAAACGATCTTTTGCCATAATTACCGTAACAGGTATTCCGGTGTACGGATTAAAAGTCTTAATTTTATAATAACTAATCTTTGCGCCGGTCGCTAAAGCCGTATTTGAAAGTAATGTCCACGGAGTTGTTGTCCAAGCAAGAAAATACAAATCGGTATCAATGTCTTTAAAAAGAAATTCAGATTTATTGTTCCTGACAACTTTAAATTGTGCAATCCCGGTATTATCTTTTACGTCTCGATAACATCCGGGCAAGTTTAATTCGTGAGAACTTAAACCGGTTCCGGCGGCCGGAGAATAGGGTTGAATGGTATATCCTTTATAAAGCAAACCTTTATTATACAGTTGTTTAAGCAACCACCATACGGTTTCAATATATTTATTATCATAGGTTACATACGGGTCGTCCATATTAACCCAATAGCCCATCTTTTCGGTAATATCTTCCCATTGTGTCGTATATTTCATGACTTCTTTACGACAGGTATTATTATATTCTTCAACGGTAATTTTTGTTCCGATATCATCTTTTGTAATACCGAGTTTCTTTTCTACCGCAAGCTCTACAGGCAATCCGTGAGTATCCCATCCGGCTTTCCTTTTTACTTGAAATCCTTGTAAGGTTTTATATCTGCAAAAAGCATCTTTAAGTGTTCTTGAAATAACATGGTGAATACCGGGCATACCGTTAGCTGACGGCGGTCCTTCATAAAATACAAATTCAGGATTTCCTTCTCTTGAAGAAATACTTTTTTCAAAGGTTTTATCTTCATTCCATTTTTTCAGAATATCTTTATTTATCTGTGATAAATCCAATCCTTTATATTCCGGAAACTTCTTACTCATAATAAATTTATTGCTTTTTTTAACGATTTGCAAAGATAATTTTATTTTTATAATTACAAATTAATTCGGGTATGAAAAAAGCCCCGTTTGAAGAAGAAACGGGGCTTTTTATTCTGTTTTATTATTTTTATTTCCCCATATATTGTTTCACTATTTTAGTGATGTATTTCCCGATTATATCGAATTCTATATTAACAACCGTTCCTTTTTTGATATTATGAAAATTTGTAATTTCATGCGTAAAAGGAATAATTGCAACTTGAAATGAGTTGTTTTTTGAATTTACAACCGTTAAACTGACACCGTTAACGGAAACCGAACCTTTTTCAACAGTTACATTTTCATTGGTCGGTTCATACTCAAAGGTATAATACCAACTTCCGTCAGCTTCTTCCACTTTTGTACAAACAGCAGTTTGGTCAACATGCCCTTGAACAATATGTCCGTCCAGCAGACTGTCGGGTTTCATACTGCGTTCCAAATTGACCTCATCACCGACTTTCAATAAACCGAGATTTGATTTTATCAATGTCTCTTTTACGGCTGTAACGGTATACGTATTTTCCGTTAAGTCAACCACCGTTAAACACACACCGTTATGTGATAAACTTTGGTCTATTTTTAATTCTTTAACAAAATCGCAAGACAAGATAAAATGAACATTTTCACCGTCTTTTTTAATTTTTTTTACTGTTCCTGTTTGTTCTGTAATTCCTGAAAACATTATTTTAAAATTTTTTGCAAAGATAAAAATATAGCAAAACAATATTAATTTTTTACAAACTTTTTCGAAATCTGTTTTCCTTCTTCATAAAATGAAACATAATACATTCCCGCAGGCAAATCCGAAATATCAAATTCAAATTTATATGAACTTTGTTTATTTTTCGAGAACGTTTTTGCGATGCTGCCTATATTGCTGTATATAACAATTTTATCCGGATTTATTTTTTCCAAAAAAGTAATAGTAATTTTATTTCTTGCCGGATTGGGTAATACAAAAACTTTATTCGTTTTATCAAAAGTATCAATTTTCAATGTTGTTGAACCGCTTGAAATGATATCGTTGTTCGGATCAAATTGAGCTGCAGTAACATTAAAATTCAAATTAAACATATATTGTTCTCCGTTTGTATTATTGTCAAACCATATCGTTGTGTCTTTATCAATTCCTTCAAATTTTACGGGAATTTTCATATTAAAAAAACCGACAGAATTATGCGATTGCGTTTGATTAATCGTAACCGTAACATTTTTATTCTGATTTTGAGAATAATAAATATCATAAATCGGATACCCTTCACCATAGTACCAATCATTAAAAAATTCCGTTAACGAATTTCCGTATGTTGTTTCTAAGTGAGATTTCAAATCAGACGTTCTTGCATATCCGTTTCCTAAATCATTTAAATAATTTGTAATACCGCCGAAAAAATCAGTATCTCCGACATATTTTCTTAACATATGCAGAACCATTGCTCCTTTATCGTAGGATAATCTTCCGCTGAAAATTCGATTTATACTTGTTGTATCATCAACATAAACGGAACCGTCAGGTTGAGAAATAATATAATTTATATTATCTTGTTTCCAATCATCAAAACTGACACCGTCGTCATTGAGATTATGCTCGTGTGTCATTCCGTCAAGATAAGTTGCAAAACCTTCGTTAAGCCATATATCATGCCAGCTTCCGCAAGTTACGAAATCGCCGAACCATTGATGTGCTAATTCATGAGCCATAAGATGATGACTGAAACCTGCCATAAAACTCATTGTTTGATGTTCCATTCCGCCGCCCCAACCAAACTCGGCATGACCGTATTTTTCATCGGCAAACGGATAAGGAATAAACAAATCACTGTATAACTGAATAACATCCAGCACATTCGGGGTATTTGCCTGAGCATAAGACAAATCTTCAGGAAAAATATAGTTTAAAACTTCTACATTTTCTCCGGTTGTTAAAGTAACAAAATCAGAATACGAAACATAATTTGTAACGGCAATTGCAATTAAATAAGCCGCTATTGAATGTCGATGTTTCCAATGTGCCGTTTTCATTCCGTTATCAACAGTTTCGGATAGTAATAAACCGTTACTTGCCGCTTTATATGCTTCCGGATTTGTAACATAAACATCAATTGAATCAATTTTGTCATCCAGACTTTGCTTGCAAGGCCACCAATCTTTTGCTCCGTAGGGTTCCGATAATGTCCAAATAATCGGATTTCCGTTATGCGTTGATTGTTCAAAAGATCCTAACCCGCCGGCATCAGGAACACCTTGATAAAAAACAGTAATCGAATCCAATACATTTTCAGGAATCGTTGTTTCTAAATTAATTGTTAATTCATCATTTGTTAATGTGAAAACAGTTAACTTATTTTGATGAAACAAAACGGAATCCACTTGCATATTATCGGTTAAATCAAAAGAAATTTCATTAAAACCCGAACTTACCGGAATAAAATACGATGTTATTGCACCGTTAATATATTGGTTATCAATATTCGGAAAGAAAAATTCCAATCGGTGATACTTTATATCATATTGAAATGATGCTTTTTCTTTATATTTTTTTTGCATTTCGGGATTACGCTTTGAAAAATGTTTGATTTTAAAATCCGAGCAAGTTTCGCTTTGTGCATTTACCGTATATACACCCAAGAGAAAAGCAAAAAAAAGTGTGATGATTTTCAGAAACTTCATAATTACTGTTTTATGTGCTGAATATTTTTTTTAATAAGACCGATTTTTTCCGTAAAGTTGCACGGCGAATTTAATTATGTTTAACAAAATGAACAAACCTGATAAAAAGATTACTGATTTTATACAAAAACACCATGTATTAACACTTGCTACATCAACAGAAAACAGACCCTGGTGTGCCAATTGTTTTTATGTGTATTCAAAAGATGAAAATATGTTTGTTTTTACTTCCGATGATGAAACAAAACACGTTCAAAACGTAAAAGAAAATAATATCGTTGCCGGTTCCGTTGTTCTGGAAACATCTGTTGTCGGGAAAATACAAGGCATTCAATTTACCGGAAAAATGTTTATGCCTGAAAATGAATTGAAACAAAAAGTGAATAAATTATACATGAGAAAATATCCCTTTGCAAAACTCATGACGACACAACTTTGGGTTTTAGAACCGAACATTTTCAAACTAACTGATAATCGTTTAGGGTTCGGGAAAAAATTAATTTGGAAAAAAGAGCATTAAAAAATCATAAAATCTTTTTTATAATTTTAAAAACCATTATCTTTGCAAACTCAAAAATAAACCGGTCGCGTGGCCGAGTGGCTTAGGCAACGGTCTGCAAAACCGTGTACAGCGGTTCGAATCCGCTCGCGACCTCTCAAAAAGGAATAAGTTTCAGCTTGTTCCTTTTTTTATTTTATCGTACTCGTAATCA
>JAOZQB010000088.1 GCA_029932445.1 Bacteroidales bacterium
TTGTTCCGATTGAAATTTACTTACGGCATAATCGGATATATCATTAAAATCCTTTAATTCGATTTCTTCCGTTAACAATGCTCCTTCAGATGCAAAACCGAGAGCTGCAACCGAACTTACATGGCATAATTTTTTAACGGAATGATTAAGGCATGCATTTACAACATTAGCTGTTCCTTGTACATTTGTGTATATCATCGTTTTACGGTCTTTCGGCTTAAATGAAACCGTTGCTGCCGTATGATAAACAAAATCTGAGTCTTTAATAATTTCTTCAACAGATTCATAATCCGTTAAATCGCCTTCAACCCAAGTGATTTTTGAGAATAATGATTCTCCGTTTTCCGAAAGATGATTAAATATCTTTTTCGGGATATTTAAATTACTGTTTTTCCTTTTCAAAGCTTTAATTGTGTATCCTTTTTTTGCCAGTTTAAACAGCAAATAAGAACCCGTCATTCCGGTAGCACCCGTAACTGAAATATTCATAATGCAACTTTATGTTGATTAATTCGAATTATTCATACGTTTTTCTTTGCCTGAATTAAGGCGTCAAATCCTGCTGCTGTATCCTAATGCTGCAAGGGGTTTGCAACGATGAGTCGGGCAAAGAAAAAATGCATCTTCGGTGAAAAATCACCCAAATTTGGGCATCTTACAATAACTGCTAAATCGTTATTATTTAGTTTGTTACTATTGCATTTTTGATTTTTCATGAATAATTCGGGTTAAAACGTCTTTAAGAGTAAATTAAGTATTATTTTTGTTAACATAAAAATATTTTTAGGATTATCGTTTTTTTAAAGAAATTTACTCAACTTTGTATCGTAAAAGAATAATGTGATGTCCGAATTATTATCCGAACCGTATTTAATCCTTGCAACGTTTATTGTTTCACTTATAATAACGGTTGTTTCAATCCCTTCAATTATTAAAGTTGCGGAATTAAAACAATTGTTTGATGAGCCCAATGAACGTACAATGCACGATAAAAGTATTCCGACTTTGGGCGGAATGGCAATATTTTCGGGTTTTACGGTTTCCGTATTATTTTTTTCCGATTTTTCTCAAATTCCGGAATTAAAATATGTATTAGCAGCAACGGTTATTTTATTTTTTGTAGGTATAAAAGATGATATTTTAGTGATTGCTCCTTTAACAAAATTGTTAGGGCAAATTTTGGCAGTTTCAATAATTGCTTTTTTTTCGGATTTGCAATTTACTGATTTACACGGTTTTTTCGGAATTCATTATATTTCACCTTATTTCGGAATTCCTTTAACGATTTTCGTATTCCTTGTAATTGTTAACGGATTTAATTTAATTGACGGAATTGACGGCTTGTCGGCAGGCATCGGAGTGGCAGCTGCCGGAACATTAGGAATTTGGTTTTTTTTAGTTAAGGAATATCAATACGCATTAGTTTCTGCGGCAATTATCGGAGCTTTAATCGGCTTTTTAAGATTTAATGTTTTCAGCGTAAAAAATAAAATCTTTATGGGGGATACCGGTTCGCTAATTTTAGGACTCGGAATATCTGTTTTAATTGTTAAGTTTAACGAAATGAATATTCATCAAGATTTTGATTATGCCAAATATGCCGCACCGGCTATTTCAATTGCCATTCTTACAATTCCTCTTTACGATACTTTAAGAGTGATGTTTATTCGTTTTTTTCAAAGAAAACCACTTTTTAAACCGGATAAGCAACACATCCATCATGTATTTATTAGTTTGGGTTTAAGCCATAAGCAAGCCGTTCTTATTTTGGTACTGTTAAATTTATTGTTTTCAATTGCTGCCATGTATCTTCATAATATATTGGGTATAAGACGGTTAATTTTGGTTCTGTTACTGTCGGCAATGATTGTTTTTTACATTCCCGTTTTAATACAGAATATTAAAAAACGAAAAAAATAGTTTGCTGTATGGTTTTGAAAAAACGTTTTTATTTTTTTATATTTATTTTTGCATTAAACCTTCAAATCTCAGCACAAAATACATCTTTGAATAAAAATGTGAATTATTATTATGAATCTGCTTTAAATTTTGATTCTTCATTTCATTATACCGTAAAGCCATATAAACAAGATTCTTATAAAAATATTAAAGTTAATGAAATTGTAACGGATAATTCTGTATTAAATAAAGTATTAAATAATAATCTTATTGATTTGGGTAATGAAAAATTCAATTTATGTATAAATCCGATAATAAATTCAGTTATTTATAATGATTTTTCAAGAAAGCAGTTCTTCGGAGATTATAAAGCCGGTATTAGTTTTCAATCTTCGTATAAAGATAAATTATTTGTAAGTTCCGAATTTTTTACGGCACAAAGTGCGTTTCCTTCTTTTTATGATAATTTAATTGATGATAGTAAAATTGTTCCTCATTACGGGAAATTTTTGAGGAATAATAATTCCGATTTATTATATTATTCTTGGACCGGAGATTTGACCTATCAGGCAAATAACAATATTTCTTTTTCTGTCGGCAGAGGAAAAAATTTTCTCGGTAACGGTTACAGGTCATTATTTCTTTCTGATAATTCAAATGCATATCCGTATTTAAAAACAGAAGTTGATATTTGGAAAATTAAATATTTGTGGATGATTACTAAATTATCGGATGTTCGTATTTCTGACGGAGCAAATCCTCTTATTTTATATGATAAAGCCGTTTTTACACATTACTTCAGCATAAATATCACAAAACGAATAAATTTTGACTTTTTTGAAACTGTTATTACAAATCCTTTTGACAGTGAAGGAAGACGAATTTCTTATGATGCCGTGTATTTTAATCCGGTAATTTTTTATCGTCCGACAGAATTTTATAAAGGGAGTTCCGATAATTCTATGATGGGGCTCGGTTTAAATATCCGATTCGGGAAGTCAAGCTTTTTATATTCTCAATTTATTTTAGATGATTTGGTAATCTCTTCGTTGAAGGACGGTTCCGGTTGGTGGGGGAATAAATTCGGAATTCAAACCGGAGTAAAAATATACAATTTGTTTAAAGTGCACGGTTTGTTTGTTCGAGGAGAAATGAATTTTGTCAGACCTTATACTTATTCACATGGCGAAGCTTATATCAGTACCGGAATTGCCAATTTGAATTACGGCAATTTCAGGCAGGAGTCGGCTCATCCCTTCGGAGCTAATTTTGCCGAAGGTATTGCTGTTGTCCGGTATGTAAAAGGACGATTTTCCGGAAAATTAAGAATTAACCTTATAAAAAAAGGTGAAGATACAGATACGATAAGTTACGGCGGGGATATTTATAAATCATATTATTTACGACCGAGCAATTACGGTATAACATTTTTACAAGGAACACTTACTGATTATCAAATCTTTGATATTGGCGTTTCTTATCTTCTTAATCCGAAATATAATCTTATGTTTCAAGCCGGATTTTATTACAGAAGAAGAACCAATGAATTTATTACAGAAGAAAATCAAATATTCTACATCGGATTTTCCGGTAATATTTTTAATTCTTTATTAGATTAAGCCATTAGAATTCCTTTTAAAATGAAATTATTTCTCTTTAATTATTTTTCTTGATTATATATTGATATTTTTTTTATGTCAATTTGATTATCAGTGCAAAAGATATATCTTTGCGGCGGAAAATACATATTAATTTTATTAATTTAAACATAAATTATTGACCAACTGATGGAAACACTTGTTTATTCAATTATCGGAGCCGGAGTTTTAGGCATACTTTTTACGATTATTAAGTCTGCTTGGGTAAAAAAACAATCTGCGGGTTCAGAAAAAATGCAAACGATTGCGGGGCATATTGCCGACGGAGCTATGGCATTTTTAAAAGCAGAATACAAAGTCTTAATTGTATTTGTTGCTGCTGTTGCTGTTTTATTATTTTTTAAAGGAGAATCGGAGCAATCTTCAAACGGTTTCATAGCCGTTTCTTTTGTTGTCGGAGCTTTCCTTTCAGCATTTGCGGGATTTCTCGGAATGCGAATTGCAGTAAAAGCAAATGTGCGAACAACTAATGCTGCTCAAAAATCTATTACCTCAGCATTAAAAGTTGCATTTAACGGCGGTTCGGTAATGGGGCTCGGAGTTGTATCTCTCGGTGTTTTGGGCTTAAGTATATTATTTTTAATCTACCATTTAATCGGATTTTCCGGAGGAACGGTTGAAGTTTTAAATGTACTTTCGGGATTTTCTTTGGGAGCATCTTCAATTGCTTTGTTTGCACGTGTTGGCGGCGGTATTTATACCAAAGCTGCGGATGTCGGTGCAGATTTGGTCGGAAAATTAGAAAGCGGTATTCCCGAAGATCATCCTTTAAATCCTGCGACCATTGCTGATAATGTCGGTGATAATGTGGGAGATGTTGCCGGTATGGGTGCTGATTTATTTGAATCGTTTGTCGGTTCTATTATTGCAACCATGGTTTTGGGTGCGGCATTTATTTCCTTACCTGAATTTAATAATTTTTCAATAGGACCTGTATTATTACCTTTAACATTGGCTGCTGCCGGAATCATTATTTCAGGTATCGGAACTTTCTTTGTCAGAATTAAAGAAGGCGGAAATCCGCATGTCGGTTTGAATATCGGAGAAGGTGTTTCTGCCGTTTTGATGATAATTGCTTCTTATTTTATCATTAATGCCATGCTTCCCGAAAGCTGGAGTTTTACAAATTTTGAAGGAATTACAAATTCCTATACATCTTTGAATGTTTTTGTCGCAACCATTATCGGATTAGTTGCCGGTTTCTTAATAGGAAAAATCACGGAATATTATACGGGAACAGGTAAAGGTCCGGTAAAATCAATTGTTAAAAAATCAAGAACAGGTGCTGCAACGAATATAATCGGCGGACTTGAAATCGGGATGATGTCAACGGCATTACCGATTATTGTTATTGCCGGTGCAATTATCGGAGCCTATTATTTTGCAGGATTATACGGTATTGCAGTTGCCGCAGTCGGTATGTTGGCAAATACCGGTATTCAATTAGCAATTGATGCCTACGGTCCGATTGCGGATAATGCCGGAGGAATTGCTGCTATGGCTGAATTAGATGCCGAAGTCAGAGAACGAACGGATAAATTAGATGCGGTCGGAAATACAACTGCTGCAATCGGCAAAGGATTTGCAATAGGTTCTGCTGCTTTAACTGCTTTAGCTTTATTTACGGCTTTTATGCAACAGGCAAATATTAAGGTTATAGATTTAGCAAATCCCTATATTATTTCAGGATTATTTTTCGGTGCAATGATTCCTTTCTTGTTTTCAGCTTTGGCGATGGGAGCTGTCGGAAGGGCAGCAAGTAAAATGATTGATGAGGTTCGAAGACAATTTAAAGAAATTCCTGTTTTAAAGAATGCTTTGGTAATAATTAAAAAATATGACGGAGAAACAAACGAAGCTTCCGAAGAAGAAAAAGAAATTCTTAAAAAAGCCGAAGGATCTGCCGAATATGATAAATGTGTTGCTATTTCAACAAAATCATCATTGAAAGAAATGATTTTACCCGGTTTATTGGCTCTTGCCGTTCCGGCATTGGTCGGATTTTTAGGAGGTGCTGAAATTTTAGGCGGTGTTTTAGCCGGTGTAACATCTGTAGGTGTGATTATGGCTATCTTTCAAGCAAATGCCGGCGGAGCATGGGATAACGCTAAAAAAATGGTTGAAGAAGGAATAAAATGTGAAGACGGCGAAGAGTTTAATAAAGGATCAGAAATGTACAAAGCAACGGTTGTCGGAGATACTGTCGGAGATCCGTTAAAAGATACATCCGGACCTTCCTTAAATATTTTAGTTAAATTAATGTCAATTGTGGCATTGGTAATTGCTCCGAGTATTGCTGTTCCGGACAAAGATACTTCAGATAAGGCAAATGAAGACGAATCAAAAATAATTTTAAAAGAACAGATTCAAAATAATCAGAAGCTTTCACAAAATGTTGCTGATTTTAATGCATTTCAGAATTCAATAAAATAAATTCAGATTGAAAGTATAAAATAAAAAGAGACTCTTTAATCATTTAAGGAGTCTCTTTTTAAAATAAAGTTTATGATAAACTTATTGAATTAGGCGTTTATGTAATATCAATTGTTGATAAGGTCAAAAACTTTGATTTCAATCTCTCTGTTAATGTTAGAAATAAAAGATAAGGTTTTTTTATTTTTCAAAACCTTATAATTTTGGTTAACCTTAAAAGTAACTTACCTGCGAATAAGACCTTATTATTTTAATTTTGAATTCATTATTATAGCCAATAAAACTATTATCATGGAAATGCCTAATTCAATTAATTTATTTTTCAGTATTTTCTGATGCTTTAGTTTTTCGTTTTTTTACTTCATAGAATATTCCGAACAGAATAAGCAAGATAAATAATATCGAACCGATTAAGGATACTTTTGTTGCATTTGCCCACACGACAGGTTCAAATTTAAAAATGACGGTATGTTGCCCTTCCGGAATTTTCATGGTTCTTAAGACATAATCGGCCCTGAAATGCGGAACAAGTTTTCCGTCAAGATAAGCGTTCCAACCTTTTGCATAATAAATTTCAGAAAATACAGCTAATTGATTGCTGTTTGTATTGGTTTTATATTCTAATTTATTCGGTTCGTAGCGTATCAGTTTAATACTTGCTGAACTGTCTTTTTTAAATTTAAAAAATTGATCTTTAAAACGTTTGTCAACAATTGCTGTTCGCTCCGGATTAAATCTGTTAACAGCCTGAATTTCTTCATCGGCATTATCAACCTCTTTAATTTCATTAACAAACCATGCATTACCTAAATTGTATTTATTCATAATCGGTAACATATCGGGACTGATTATGAAATATTTTGTATTCAGCATATTTAATATTGACAAATTCATTAAAGTTGATTGAATCTCAAATTCGCTTGTACTTGATTGTAAAGTATTGACTAATTGATTGATTTCATGATTTATTCCGTATGTAATAAGTTCTTGATAGCGTTGCATTTTTGCTCCGTGATAACCCCCTATTGATTTGTGAAAATAGGACGTACTTGCATCATTAAAAGGGCTGACAGTTAAATTTAAAACCCTGAAATCCGGATTTTTATCTTTTAAAATAAATTCATCTGCCTTTGATGCTTTAAAAGGTGTTTTTTCTTTACGAGCAGCAACGAAATCATCAGAATTTAAGTAACGTTTATCAATTGTCCACAAATCAACTAAAATTAAAACTCCTAAACCGATGATTAAACTTGTTTGTTTCAGTTTTTCAATGATAAATAACCAAATTAAAGCAGCCGTTACTAAAATAAAACCCAGCGATCGCCATGCATCCGCCTGAAATATTGATGCTCTGTCTTTTGCAAGTGCAGAAGTAAACGTGTTAACAAGTTGTTGTGAGCTTCCGTCATCTTTTAAACCGAAACTTCGAATAAACCACATAGCATCTGTTTCACTTTTAAAGGACAAAATACCCGGATTTATCAAAAAAATAATGATTATTCCGGAAACAATTCCGACAGACCATTTTAATGCTTTCAGGGCGTCTTTTTTTGAAACTTTTTTGTCAATAATATTTTTAATTGCAATAATTCCCAACAACGGTATTGTAAATTCTGCTATCACCAAAATCATGGACAGGGTTCTGAATTTATTGTAACCGGGGAAATAATCCAGAAAAAAATCAGTTAAAAACATAAAATGTTTACCCCAAGCCAACAGTATTGCTAATACTGTTGCACTTACAATCCACCATTTAATATTGCCTTTTACGATAAAAAGCCCGAAAATGAAAAGAAATATTAAAACAGCACCTATATAAACAGGACCTGAAGTAAATGATTGCGGACCCCAATAGGTCGGCATGTGCTTTACAATATCTCCGGCACTGTTTACGCCCAATTTTTTTAATTCTTTATACATTTGAGAATTTTCGGATAATTCCCCTGATGAAGACCCTCCGTATAAATTCGGAATTAATAAATTAAACGTTTCTAATGTCCCGTAACTCCAAGCAGTTGCATAATCTTTATCCAAGCCGGAAGTTTGATTTTCTTTATTTAAGCTTAGTTCGGACTTTCCTCTGATGGAATCTTTACCGTAATCAAAAGTTGTTGCAATATTTGTAAAATTAACTAATACGGCAACTAAAGCACCTACCGTTAAAAAAGAAGAAGCCGTAATAAATTTTTTCAGTTCTTTTTTTTTGAAAGAACTGACAGCTTCAAAAATAATGTATATTAAAGCCGTTAATAATGTGTAAAAAGTTATTTGTAAATGATTTCGGTATAACTGAAGTGCCAGAAAGAGCATAACAACGAGAGATCCTTTTAGTTTATCTTTTTTATAAGCATAATAAACTCCGGCTATTATCGGCGGCATGTATGCTATCGTTGAGACTTTTGTAAGATGACCTGCTTCAATGATTATTAAGTAATAGCTTGAAAATCCGAAGGCAAGAGCTCCTGCAATACTAAGCCAAGGGTCTACACCAAATAACAAGAGCGCAATGAAAAACCCCAATAATGCAATAAATATGAAATTAACGGGACGTAATTTTGAATGTCCGTTAATGTATCTGTGAATGTATTTTGCAATATTATAAGGCGTATGATTTGAAATTAAATAAGCCGGCATTCCTCCGAACATAGAATTTGTCCATAAGGTATGTTCTCCCGTTTTTTTGTTGTAATCAACAATTTCTTTGGAACTGCCCTGAAACGTTTGTTTATCGTGTTGAGATAATTTTTTCCCTTCAAGGAAATCCGGAAAGTAGGCAAATGAAAGAATTAAAAAAATAATAATTGCGGTAATGTAAGGAATCGATTTATTCATTTTAAGTTTTGACATATAACTGATTTTTGACACAAAAATATATTTATTTCCCGTAAACTGAAAAATATATTGTTTTACCGGTTTAGATTTCTTTGATAAATGAGCAATTTCTTTTGTTTATCTGAGTTTTTTTGTACATTTAGAGTTCAAATAGTGTAAATTTTATTAGCAAATGATACAAAAACAAGCTTATATAGTATTGATTATCATTGTTTTTTTTGTGTCCTCAAAGATGTCTGCACAGTCTGAAATAAATAAAGACAGTTTATCGGATGTCATAAAATTAAATAACGAAGACATTGAAACAGTAAAAGCTTTGAATATCTTGTCGGAATATTATTTATATCAGAATATTGATTCTTCTGTTTTTTTCGGTAAACAAGCTTTGGAACTCAGTAAAAAAATATCCTATAAGAAAGGAATTGCAGAATCTTATCGCAGTATCGGAAGGACAAATACAATTTCAGGGCATTATAAAGAATCTCTTGACTGTTTTTATAAAGCATTAAAGATTAATGAAGCGTTAAATGATTCTCTTAGTATCGGAAAAAATTATTCAAGTATCGGAATTGTGCATTATTATCAGGGTGATATTGAGAAAGCATTAGAGTTTTGTAAAAAAACAGTAGAAATATATAAAACGAATGATTATACTAAAGGTTTGGCTCGTGTTTATAATAATATTGGGTTGTTTTATTCCGATTTGGATAAATTAGATACAGCTGAAATATATTTTTCTAAAACAATTGAAATTGCAAAAAAAATACATGATTTAAAAGTTGAAACAAGTGCACTCGGAAATATTGCAAGAAATCTTATGATTAAAAATGATTATCAAAAAGCAATTGAAATATTTTTAAAGATTCCCGGAAAAGCAAGGAAAATCAACGATAAAACGATTCTTGCTATTACTTATGCAAACATTGCTGTTGCGTATTTGAATTTAGCCGAAAAAAAAATAAATAAGAATGCTTATTTTGACAGTTCTCTAAAGTACAATGCAATAGCTTTAAAGAATGCAGAACAACTTAATTCAAATTCTCTTAAAGCATACGCTTATAACGGACTTACTGGTACTTATAAAGCAATGCACGATTATAAAAATGCATTTAAAAGTCTTGAAAAATATCAAATTATCAACGACAGTATTTTTAATCAGAAAAAAACAGAAGCTATAGCAAATGTTGAGGCAAAATATGAGAATGAGAAAAAACAATTAGTTATTGAAAATTTGCAGAAAGAAAAGCAAACAGATTTAAAATTAATTCAAAAAAAAAACACCATTATCTTGATTGTTATTATTGGTTTTTTGATTGTTCTGGTACTTTCATTATTTTTATATAAACTATATCGTGCAAAAAAACAGTCCTTGAAATTATTGGATGAAAAGAATAAAGATATTTTAATTCATAAAGAAGAAATTGCTGCACAAAGAGATAAAATAAGCGAAATTGCTTTTGAACTGAAAAAAACCAACAGAACAAAAAATAAATTATTTTCTATAATTGCTCATGATTTAAAAAATCCGTTTCAGGGAATTATCGGTTTTTCGGAAATGATTAAAGAAGATGCCGAAAAACAAAATTTGAATAAAATTAAAAAATTTGCCGAATATATTTTTAATGTTTCAAATCAAACCTATAAACTTTTGGATAATTTATTGAATTTTACCAGAAGTCAAATAGGCCTTATTAAATACAATCCGGAAATTATTAATATTAAAGAACTTGTTGAAGAAGGAATTGTTTTAGTGCAAAGTACTGCAGAAGTGAAAGGGGTGAAATTAATTGACGAAACGAATCAAAAACATACAGCATATGCGGATGAATCTATGATTAGTACGGTTATCAGAAATTTAATTTCAAATGCCGTAAAATTTACTTCTGAAGGAGGATATGTTAAAGTTCAAACTGAAAATTCAAATGATAAAGTTGTTATTAAGATTATTGATTGTGGTGTCGGTATTAAAGAAGATGATATTTCGAAATTGTTTAAAGCGGATTTGAATTTTACGACTTTCGGCACAGAGAATGAAAAAGGAACGGGTTTAGGTTTGGTTGTTTGTAAAGACTTTACCGTAAAAAACGGCGGAACAATTACGGTTGAAAGTGAAGTAGGAAAGGGGAGTACTTTTACGGTTACATTGCCTGCAAATAAATAATTTTATGAAAAAAATTGTATATACGCTTATTCTGATAATTTCGACTGTTCTAATTTTCGGACAAAAAAAATCTAAAATTGACAGTGTCAGGAATTTAATTAATCAGGAAACTGTTGACACATTAAAAATTGATTTTTATAATAAAATCGGGAAATATTATTATCATTCAAATCCTGACAGTGCTGTTTATTATTCTCGAAAAGCTTTTTTATTTGCTGATTCGTTAAATTATCTGAAAGGCAAGGCAGAAGCTCACCGGATAATCGGAATTGCATATTCAACAAAAGGAGATTATAATGATGCTCTTAATTATTTGTTGATTTCAAAAAAAGAATTTGAAACGCTTAA
>JAOZQB010000089.1 GCA_029932445.1 Bacteroidales bacterium
CGAAGCGGTTAAAAATTACAAAGAAGGTATTTCTTATCTCCAAATCGGAGATTATAAAATCGCGGATTCATTATTCTCATTAGCTTTATGTACTTATAAAAATAGTGACATATATTTTAACAGAGGAATTTCAAAATTATTCATGTATGATACACTTGGATTTTGTGAGGATATAGATATAGCAGCAAACAAATATTTTGACAAAGAAGCTAATGAAATATTTAATAAAGTTTGTTGTACTAAAGTTGATACTATTTATTATGACAAAAAATTCATTAAAAGTACAAAATTAAAATTTCGTTATTTGGAAGAAATCAAATATTTTAAATACGACACATCAATTATCGGAATTATACATGATATAAAAGCTAAAGTGCCTGAATTTAATATTGATTTTGGTTGCGATGATGCAATTATCGGAATAAATAATAATACTTCGGATATTATCGGTGTATATGAAATGGAAGATTCTGTTAAATACTATATAAGAAGTACTAAAAATCCCTTTTTTTTTAATTCAGATAAATATAAAAAAGTTAATAATCAATTTAAAAAACATTTATCTGTAAAATATGATTCCGTTAAAAAAGAGTATAAAAAAGATGTGCTGACAATTTATTATTATATAAAATTTTCAGAAACAGGAGAGCCAATAAATATTGAATTTGCAGGATTTTTTCCTGAGATTCCTTATGATTTTTCAACTGAAGAAATGAATAAAGATTTATCAATGTTAATAAAACTATATCCGTATGCTTCGCCCGCAAAGTTCTTGAAAAAAAAAGTAAGATTTATATCTGTCGGAATATTATCATTTTAGTTTGCAAAATTCCTTAAGATCCAATTAAATTTCGAGTAAAGTTTAAAAGATATTGTAAGGCATCCTTTTGTTACCCCTATTGTTGAGGCATTTGAGAAGGAAGATTGATTACCCCCTCAACAATTCCTCAGCATTTCGAACGGCCGCATCAGTAATATTTTCACCGCTGAGCATGGTTGCCAGTTCTTTGATACGTTCGTTCGAGTTAAGTTTTTTAATGTCGGTGCGTGTATCAAAATCGTCTTCAATTTTATAAACTTTGTAGTGAAAATCAGCTTTTGCGGCAACTTGCGGAAGATGTGTAATGCTTATTACCTGCATATTTTCAGACATTTCTTTCATTATTTGTCCGATTTTTTCGGCAATTTCTCCGGAAACTCCGGTATCAATTTCATCAAAAATAATGGCAGGCAAAGCGATGCTGTCGGCAATAACAGATTTGATACTTAACATTAATCGTGAAATTTCGCCGCCGGAAGCAATACTTGCAATTTCCTGAACCTCAGAATGTTTGTTGGATGAAAACAAAAAACTGACAGTATCTTTTCCGTTTTCGGTAAAACTATCGGTTTGTTCAATTTTTATTTTAAACTTTGCGGAAGGCATTCCCAAGCGCTGCAGGATATCAATAATTTGCTGTTCCAAATTTCCGGATGCCTCACTCCTGCCCTTTGATAATTGACCGGCTAAATCGTTTAATTTTCGTTCTTGCCCACTAAGCATTTTTTTCTTTTCCGAAATTTGAATATCAAAAGATGTAATATCATCTAATTTTGCCTGCAAATCGTCTTTTATTATTAACAGTTCCTCAACACTTTCAACTTTGTGTTTGGTTTGCAAAGCATAAATCATATCGATACGTTCTTTCAAAAATTCGGCACGTTCCGGATTATGTTCAACATCTTCGGAAAGGATTTCCAATTCATGCGAAATATCATCAATCTCAATTTTTGAACTTTCTAATCTTTCGGTTAACAAATTTGCTTTATCGAAAAACTTTTGAATATTTTTTAAAGAGGTGATACTTTCTCGCAGTTGCGTAATAATACCGTTTTCTTCTTTCGACAATAACACAAAAGCAGCCGAAAGATTTTCTTTTATTTCTTCGGCGTGGTTTAATTCTCGTAACTCACTTTCAATTTCAGACTGTTCACCGGCTTTTAATTTAGCATCTTCCAATTCGTCAAATTGAAATTGCAGAAACTCAAAATCGGCTTTTTCTTTTTCGGCACGTTGAATGAGTTGTTGATATTCTTTTCTGATTTTCAGATAATTGTTATAATTTACTTTGTAAGTATCCGCTAAAGGATATAATTTTGCAAAAGCATCGAGAACATTTAATTGAAATTGCTTATCGTTCAAATGCAAATTTTGATGCTGCGAATGAATATCGGTAAGATGCTCACTGAGTTCTTTTAACACATTCAAATTTACGGGTGTGTCATTCACAAAAGCACGCGATCGACCGCCGGGCATTATTTCTCTTCTGATGATTGTAATTTCATCATAATCGATATCATTATGATCAAAAAAAACTTTTAACGAATAGCGTTGAAGATCAAATTCGGCTTCAACGGAACATTTTTTTTCTTTATTTTTCAGAATATTTGTTTCTGCTCGATTTCCCAATATTAAAGATAAAGCACCGAGCAAAATTGATTTTCCCGCTCCGGTTTCTCCGGTAATAGCAGAATAACCAGCATCGAAATTAATTTCAAGCGCTTCGATTAAAGCATAATTTTTTATGGAAAGATGTTTCAGCATTTATATTTCACAAAAATAAAAATTTGAATTTAAATTCGTTTTTAAAATATTTGCAAATCGTATAGTTTTTTATAATTACCGTTAAGATTTATCAATTCATCATGTGTCCCTCTTTCAATAATTTCACCCTTATGAAGTACACAAATTAAATCAGCATTCCTGATGGTTGAAAGTCGGTGAGCAATTACGACAGAAGTTCTGTTTTGCATCAACTTATCAAGCGCATCCTGAACAGCTCTTTCGGATTCGGTATCCAAAGAAGAAGTTGCTTCGTCTAAAATCATAATCGGCGGATTTTTAAGCACGGCACGAGCAATACTCAAACGTTGCCTTTGCCCGCCGGATAATTTCGTTCCTCGATCACCTATACCGGTATCATATTTTGCCTCCGTTTGCAAAATAAAATCGTGGGCGTTGGCAATTTTTGCCGCTTCAATTATCTTTTCATCCGGAACATTTTCCGAACCGAATGCAATATTATTTTTAATGGTATCATTGAATAAAATCGGTTCTTGATTAACATTGCCCATGATATTTCGCAAATCACTAATTTTCAGGTCTTTGATATTAATTCCGTCAATTTTAATTTCACCTTCCGAAACATCATAAAAGCGCGGAATTAAATCTGCCAAAGTTGATTTCCCCGAACCGGATTGCCCGACTAATGCAATGGTTTGCCCTTTTTTAACTTTTAAATTTATATTTTTCAGAACGTAAGTATTCTCATAAGCAAATGAAACATCCGAAAATTCAATTTCCTCTTCAAATGAATTAACGTCTTTTGCATCTTCTTTTTCGATAATGGTATTTTTGGCTTCAAGAATAATATTAATTCGATCGATGGATGCAGCCCCTTTTTGAACATTGTAAATAGCTGTTGAGAATGCTTTTGCAGGATTAATAATTTGAGAAAATACGGCGATATAACCGATAAATGCTTCCGGAGAAAGTGTTCCTTCATTATTCAATACCAAGGAACCGCCGTAATACATAATTCCGGTAATCATTAAAACACCCAAAAATTCACTCATCGGAGAAGCTAAATAATTCTTCCGATACACTTTATTCATGGTGTTATTATATTCTTCGTTAAAATTAAAAAAACCTTTAAAAACAAAATTTTCTGCCGTAAAAGCTTTAATAATTCTCAATCCGGAAAGTGTTTCTTCTATTTTGGAAAGAAGGATTCCCATTTGATCTTGGGCTCGTCGAGAAGTCTTTTTTAACGACCGCCCGATTGTTCCTATAATGGCTCCGCTTACCGGTATCAGGATTAAAACGAATACGGTTAATTGCGGGCTCATAATAATTAAAGTAACCAGGTACACAATGATTGTCAAGGGGTTACGAATTAACATCTCCACCGAAGTCATAATGGTCCACTCGATTTCTTTTAAATCGTTGGTCATTTTACTGATGATATCTCCCTTACGTTCTTCGGTAAAATATGAAAATTGAAGTTCCAGAATTTTTTTGTAGATGGTATTTCTCATATCTCGAATTACGCCGTTTCTGACAGGAACCATCACAAATTTTGAAAAATAAAACAAAATATTCTTCAATAAAATCATTACGATAACAAAACCGCTTACAACCAACAAAGCTTCTTTTTTACCGTGAATTTCAATAACTTGTCCGAGATAATAATTTATAAAGTCATTAAAAGCGTTGCCGGAAAAACTTAAATCGGGCTTAACGGTAACAATTTCTTCCTGCCCGAATAACACACGCAAAAACGGAATAATCATGAGCAAAGAAAAAACGGAAAAAATGATTTGGAATAAATTCAGAATAAAATTCAGAATAATATTGCCGTAATACGGAACCAGATATTTTAATATTTTCTTAAGTTTTTTCAATATATTATATTTAAAATTCTTTACCGATGATGTTCCAATTTGAATATCCGAAAAGTTGTTTTCCGTTCAATATTTTTTTTGAGATGAAAGTCAGAATTTTGCTTTTAAACTTCTCATGTTTCATTTTTGCTCTTGACGATTTATATTTTTTTTCAAAATGTAACTTATCCGCCCAATTAAAATCATTAATTTTATTCTTCATCACTTCCGGATGTGTTTCCTTAAAAACAGGAATTTTAGCCATATTTCCGTAATCAAACAAAACATCTTTCATCTTATATTCTTCCTCAACCTTTGCTTTTCCTTTATGAATGGTATCCAAAGATTTTGTCTTTTTTTGCATGTATTCCGGCGGTCGCACCCATCCGTAATGATATATGTATGCATCTAATTCAATGACATTTAAATGATAAGTTCCGTTTTTTTGTCTAAAATTTTTACCGTCAAAATTCGGAATTTTTTTAAACGATTGTGCCGAACGAAACGAATAAATATCCGGCTTGTTTCTGACCAATCGAATTTCTTTCGGATACCAACCGTGAAAATCAATAAAATGTTTATAATCACCGTAAAAATGTTTGTATTGAAATAAAAAACCTTCTACGCGTTGATCATCAAGATATTTTTCACAAGCATTCTTAATTGTATCAAGGTATTTTTCATGAATAACTTCATCGGCTTGCAGATGCAATAACCAATCTCCCGTGCAAGCATCTTTTGCGATATTTGTTTGGCGTGCATTTTCGGTTCCGTTAGGAAAACTTTCAATATCCCATACGGTGTGTATAATTTTTATTTTGGGTGAATTAATACTTTTAATTATTTCTTCGGTATTATCATCTTCATCACTGTCACCCAAAGCAACAATAAATTCATCGACAATCGGCAAAATCGATTCAATTGATTCGCGTATCGGATAGTATAACTTCGATACATTTTTACCCATTGTAAATCCGCTTATCTTCATTTTTTTTTGTTAAAGTGCCGAATGTTCTTTTGCAAATTCATGACATTGCTCCCAATCTTTTTGAAAGAATGATTTATAATCCGTAAGTTGCTTGTTCGATATTAATTCTTTATTATTTTTAACCGGAATTAGCTTTGCAAGATATAAAAATAAATGCAAAATCAGCCAGCGTGTTCGGTATTTTAACCAAGTGACTTCACCGTCGGTAAATTCATAAGGATCTTTTTTATAAAATTTACCGGTTAATCTTCTGACAAATAAAAGTTGCTTATCAGAATATGATTTATGTTTGGCTTTTAAATTAATTTCGTCTTCATTGTATGAAGAATTCGAGAAATCGGAAATTTTTTTAAACGTTTTATGCGGATTCTCCTGAAATTCTTCATAAAACAAAATTAATGGTTTATTACTGAAATGCCGTTTTAAGAATTTCAGTTTCGGTAAAAATAAAGCATCTTCAATTTTCCAAACGCCCTTATTTGTTTCAATATTTATAAAATTTTCAAAAGAACGAGAACCTCCGTTTTTAACATATCGACGATATTGGGAGGCAATCCATTTTTCGTTTGAGCGCAAGACAATCAGAATTTTTGCATAAGGATATTTTTCGGCAATTTTAATCGTTTCATCAAAAAATTGTCGATCAAATTCACGCGAAAATAATAATTTATTTTCAATACTTTCCGCAATAATTTCTTTGTAATGATAAAATTTAGAAGTATGAATGTATTTGATGCCTTTCAGTTTATGAAAAAATTTATTTTGCAAATAAGTAGAACCGGTTTTAGCCAAACCTACATGAAAAAATAATTCTTTTAAATTTTTATCTGACTGATTTTCTTTCACCATAATACAGCTTTATTCACACCATTTTTTTACATCATCGGCTGACGGATTTTTCAATCCCAATTTACCTTTTTTATTTAATCCGCAAAGGTCATTAAATAATTTGCCGGGTTTAGCTTCCTGCAGTGCATCAACGGTTTTAAAACCAAGCTTTTGAATAAGAGATACCCAATCTTCCGGAATGCCTTTTTCAATATATTTATCCGGTGTATCAATTTGTTCCTTTTTTTCGGGTCGCATTTGAGGAAAAAACAACACATCTTGAATCGAATCGGAATTAGTCATAATCATTGCCAATCGATCTATGCCGATACCAAGTCCCGAAGTCGGCGGCATTCCGTAATCAATCGCTTTCAGAAAATCTTCATCAAGCATCATGGCTTCGTCATCACCGCGTTTTGCCAAAAGAAGTTGTTCTTCAAAACGTTCGCGTTGATCAATCGGATCGTTTAATTCGGAATACGCATTACAAATTTCTTTTCCGTTACAAATAGCTTCGAAACGCTCAACCAAACCCTCTTCACTGCGATGTTTTTTTGCAAGCGGAGACATTTCAATCGGGTAATCGGTAATAAAAGTCGGTTGAATAAGTTGTCCTTCACATTTTTCGCCGAAAATTTCATCAATTAATTTTCCTTTACCCATGGAATCATCTGTTTCAATACCCAATTTTTCGGCTGTTACTCTTAATTCGGCTTCATCCATTTTTGAAATATCAATGCCGGTAAAATGTTCAATGGCTTCAAACATTGTAAAACGTTTCCACGGACGTTTAAAATCAATCAAATGTTCACCGACTTGTACTTGTGTTTTTCCGTGAATATCCTCGGCAATTTTTTCCACCATTTCTTCTACGGTTTCCATCATCCAGAAATAATCTTTATAGGCAACATACAATTCCATTTGCGTAAATTCAGGATTATGAAACCGATCCATTCCTTCATTACGGAAATCTTTTGCAAATTCATACACCCCGTCAAATCCGCCGACAATTAATTTTTTTAAATATAATTCATCGGCAATTCGCAGATATAAAGTTTGATCGAGTGCATTGTGATGCGTTTTAAAAGGTCGTGCCGCCGCACCGCCGTAGATTGGTTGTAAAATAGGTGTTTCAACTTCCAAATATCCTTTTCCGTTCAGATATTCACGCATGGAATTTGTTAACTTTGTTCTGTTAATAAAAGCTTCTTTCACATGAGGATTTACGATTAGATCCAAATAACGCATTCGGTATCTTTGTTCCGGATCGGAAAAAGCGTCGTATGTTTTGCCGTCTTTTTCTTTTACAACAGGTAATGGTCTGACGGATTTTGTAAGAATGGTAAATTCTTTTGCTTTTACTGTAATTTCTCCGGTTTGTGTAATAAATGCATCGCCTTTAATACCGATTATATCACCTAAATCAAGTAATTTCTTAAAAACGATGTTATATAAGGTTTTATCTTCACCCGGGCAAATTTCATCTCGATTGAAATAAACCTGTATTTTTCCTTCGGCATCTTGCAGTTCGATAAAAGATGCTTTCCCCATAATTCGGCGTGTCATAATTCTGCCGGAAATACTTATATTCTGAAAGTTTTTTTTATCATCATCATAGGTTTCTTTGATATCCGCACTGTAGGACGTTACTTCATATTTTGCTGCAGGATAAGGATTTATACCTAATTTTCTGATTTCTTCAAGAGATTTTCTTCTTAATTGTTCTTGTTCGCTTAATTCAATATTACTCATAATTATTATCGTAAAATATTAGCTTGCAAATATAAACAAGTAATCAGAATTATATAAATTTAGTTATTGAAAAAGATAAAATTTCCTTAATATCCCGGTTTTCCGAGAATCTGAAACATATTCCGTTTATAAGCTTCCACACCGGGTTGATCAAACGGATTTACACCGAGAATATAACCGCTGATACCGCATGCTTTTTCAAAGAAATATATTAATTCGCCTATATTATATTCGTTAATTTCGGGAATTGTAATTCGAATATTCGGAACTCCGCCTTCGAGGTGTGCATTCAAGGTTCCGAGTTCGGCACTTTTATTAATTTCTTCAATGTTTTTGCCGGCCAGATAGTTTAATTTATCAAGATTTGTTTTATCCTTTTCCAGAATGATATTATATTTTGTTTTTTCAACAGAAATCACTGTTTCAAATAAGTTGCGTTTTCCGTCCTGAATATACTGTCCCATAGAATGCAAATCGGTTGTAAAACTGACACTTGCCGGAAAAATACCTTTGCCCTCTTTTCCTTCGCTTTCACCGTAAAGTTGTTTCCACCATTCGGCAAAAAAACTTAGTTTCGGATTGTAGTTTACCAGAATTTCATTCGTAAATCCGTTATCATACAACAGATTACGAACAGCAGCATATATTTCGGCATCATTTTCATTTTTTTCGACAGATGTATTTTTAGCCGTATCAATTGCTCCTTGAATTAATTTACGAATATCGAAACCCGCAATTGCAATCGGAAGTAAACCCACCGGTGTTAATACGGAATATCTTCCCCCCACATCATCCGGTATAATAAAGGTTTTATATGCTTCTTGATTTGCAAGTTGTTTTAATGCACCTTTTTCTTTATCCGTTACGGCAATAATACGATTTGACGCCTCTTTTTCACCGTATTTTTTCTCCAATTCAGCTTTTAAGATTCTGAATGCAACAGCGGGTTCGGTTGTTGTTCCGGATTTTGAGATAACGGTTATTGCCCAATCTTTCGTTTTTAATAAATCAGATAATTCAAAGAGATAATCCTCACTTAAATTATTTCCGGCAAACAGCATTTTCGGATTTGTTTCGTTTTTTAAAGTCGAAAAATTATCGGATAATGCTTCTATAACAGCTTTTGCTCCGAGATAAGAACCGCCGATTCCGACCGTTACCATGACTTCAATTTTCTTACGAATGCTTTCTGCCGTTTGTTCAATATCGGAAATTAATTCTTCGGAAATTTTATTCGGCAAATTAACCCATCCGAGAAAATCATTCCCTAAACCGTTTTTTTGATATAAAAATTTATTTGCTTTACTTGCATTTGCTTTATATTCAACAAATTTTGCTTTATCAATAAAGTTTTCCGTATTTTGTATTTCGAGTTTCATCAGTTTATCTTTAAATAATTATTTGATAATAATTGCTATGTTTTGTCATTATTTTTGTTTTGCTTCGCAACAAAAATACCGCCAAAACAATTTATCCCTATTTCTTGTTCCCCGAGTTAAAACTCGGGGTTATTAATATTTGTTTTCAATAATATTAAAATTAATTAACAATATAATAATCAGACCAATATGTTTTGTCATAATTTATGCCTCCTACGAGCAAAAATTCCGCCAAAACCCGGTACTTTCTTCATTTATCACTCCGGGTTAAAACCCGGGGCTGTTAAAGATTAATCCATTTCAGAATCTTTTAAATATACTTGTTTTTTTTATTTTTTTTTCAATTAAAATTCTGCATTATCTATAAGCCGTTTTCAATAATTTTAAAATTACCGTTTAAAGATAAAAGTTTCAGATAAATTTCGTAAGAAACCCAAGCATCAGTAGCGGCATATTTTAATTGTGCTTCCGTATAAACATCTTTAGACCAATCTGTTAACTTAGCACTTTTAGAAATTCGGAAACCGAGCAGATTTCCGGAAAGATTTTTTAAACCGTTATCTTCAATTTTATATTTATCAGAAAATGTTTGTAATTCAACAAAAGCTCCGGGAGTAAATTTTCGTAGTTTTTGCAATGCTTTTAAATCATCTCGTATGGCAACTCCCGTTTTTATAACAGTCTTATCTTCAAGTATATTTATCAGTTGATTCGGTAATCTTAATTTATCCAATTTAAATAAAAATGCTTTATCGGAAGTTGCTAATTGCAACAAAGCAACATCATAAGTAATCCCTTTTTTAAATGCCGGACGCGTTTCGGTATCAAATCCCAAAATTTCGGCATCCCTCAAAAAAGGAAGAACTTTTTTAAAATCTTTCTCATTATCAATAAAAAATATATCCCCTTCAAAACTTCTTATCGGAAGTTCGTTTAAAACATCTTTCGGTATTTTTTCGTAAAATTCATTCATTTATTTATTTCTTTGTAAATATAACCTCCCGTGTGTTTTGAAATATCCGGAGGGTCAAGGTGTTTATTATCAAAAATTTCATACCGGATATTTTTTTCGGCGAATTTAAAATTTTTCTTTAAGAGTTTTCGATGTTTTTTTGTTTTATCCGTTTCATCAAGTTCAATAAGAGGCAAAATTTCTTTTAAATCCTTAAAGTTTGCAATATCATAAGTTGAAATTTTATCATTAATTTTATGGCAAAGATTTGCATTTAAAGATAATAAATATTTTGCGGTTTCTGTATGACCCTTCAGCAAAGCTAAATCCAAAGCATTCAAATTACGATAACTTAATGTTAAAATATCTGCATTTTTTTCAATTAAAAATTTTGCTGCTTCAATATTTCCTTGTTGCGCGGCAATCATCAATGGAGTATAACCATTTGTATCATAAGAATTAAAATCGGCATAATAATCCCATAATACGTGTAACATATCTGTATCATTATAATAAGCGGCAATCATTCCGGCATCCGTATCCCAAAAATTCATATATGAAACATCGGCTCCGTAACTACATAAGTATGAAGCTGCTAATGGGTATCCGTAAACTGCACAAATCATTAAAGGTGTCACATTATTTTCATCCGTAACATTCGGATTTGCATTATTTTCAAGCAATAATTCTACGATTTCCGGATTGTTATTTTTTACGGCAGAAAATAATGCCGACATCTGATTATCAGGTACTATATTTACATCTGCTCCGTATTTAATCAGGAGTTTACAAAGGTATAAGTTATTGTTATCGGCAGCGTACATTAAAGGTGTAACATTATTATAATCCATAATATTTACATCTGTTTTTCCTTTCAACAGGTAATATACTTTTTTTTCGTCATTACGATAAGCAGCGTCTAATAATTCAAATGAATTTTGAGAATAGACAAAATTTATCGAGAAAATAAAAAA